>CANQUG010000003.1 GCA_947626985.1 uncultured Lachnospiraceae bacterium
CAAAAAAACCATATTATAAAACGGATGACGCACCCGGTACGAAACACCGGAGCATCATCCGTTTTTATTCTCTGAAAAATCTCAGTCGCACAGCCATGAAAAAACTCCATGGCACTGTCAGACAGCAGCCGCTTTATCTCTTTCCTTTCTTTGCAGCCAGAATCTCCTCCGCCATCTCCACGTCGGATTTTTCATCCTTCGGCAGAGCAATATTCAGAATAATGGCAAGAAGAGCCGCCGGAACAATACCGGAACCGCCGAAGATCAGATTAATGCTCTCCGGAAGATGAGCCAGCACCGCGGAGTTCGCTCCAAGACCATAACCCACGCCCAGAGCCACAGAAACGATGGTAACATTTCTGGGAGAAAGAGGCCATTTGGTGATCAGCTGAATACCGCTGACCACGATGGAGGAAAACATCATAACCGCCGCGCCGCCCAGCACGCTCTGAGGCATAATGGAAATCACGGCCGCCAGCTTGGGAAACAGACCGCAGGCGATGAGGAACACGCCGCCCAGTCCGATGGAAAAGCGGTTTACCACCTTCGTCATGGCCACCAGACCTACGTTCTGACTGAAGGAGGTGTTGGGCAGAATACCGAAAATCGCCGCGAAGGAAGAACCCAGACCATCGCACATCACGCCGCCGGCCAGCTCTTTGTCCGTAGCCTCTCTCCCCAGACCGCCTTCTGTGATACCGGAAATATCACCCACCGTCTCCACAGCGGTAACAATAAACATAATACAAATAGGAACGATCGCTCTCGCGTCAAACACCCATTTTACAGGCATGATTTTTGGAATGGAAAACCAGGGTGCCTCCGCAACGCTGCTCCAGTTCAGCACCCAGGCCTTGGTCACTTCCACCACCGCGCCCGTTTCATCCGTGTATGTATAAGTTGTGGGAAGAACCACCGCCATAATGGACACCAGGATATATCCCACGATAATGCCGAGAAGAATAGAAGAAAAACTGGTAAATCCTTTGGTACCGTGCTTCAGGGCAATGATCACCACCAGCACCACAGTACCCACAAACAGGTTTTCAAGAGAACCGTAATCCGCCGCGGTATTGCCGCCGCCGAAGGACCCGATACCCACCGAGATCAGGGAAAGACCGATGGACAAAACCACCGTACCGGTAACCACCGCCGGGAAAAATTTCCGCAGAGGCTTTAAAAAGCTTCCAAGAACCGTCTCAAAAATACCGCCGATAAAGCTCGCGGCCATAATGGCGCCGTATCCGGCAATCCCGCTGCCCATCACCACGCCCACGCTGCGGCACACGCCGATAAAACCGGAGCTGGTACCCATTACGATAGGAAGCTTCGCGCCCACAGGACCGATGGTGAAAATCTGAACAAGCGTTACAATACCTGCCACCAGCATGGCATTCTGAAGCAGCGCTACCTGCAGCGCTCCTCCGGCCTCAATGCCGCACACGCCGGTGATGATCAGAAGGGGCGTCAGGTTTCCCACGAACATGGCCAGCACATGCTGCAGTCCCAGGGGAATGGCCAGCCCTATAGGCGGACGCCCGTCCAGATCATATGGACTTGCTGTGTTTTTCTCTTTGTTCTCCATTATTTTCCTCTCTTTCCGGACATCCGTTCAGGATTATCCCGTATGATGTGACGACCGAACCCCAAAAGTACCGCCTTCCGGCTTCCGCCGGCTGACTGAAAATCTCCCGGGATTCCGGTCTGTAACAAATTCGATATTACCACATCTTTCGTCCGGTTTCATCAGAAAATAAAATCTTTATAAAATTTCGGTAAAATTTGTGAAAATTTCTCTCTTTCCCTCACAGCTATACAGCACATTGCCCTCATAACATCCGCATTCATCCGCTCTTTCAAACGTCTCAGCTCCGCCGCCGGCCGGTTTTCACACAGACCCGTCATTCCGTCAGAGCACCTTGTCCTTCCATTTGCCCCGCAGATAGAAAAATGTGGTAATCACCGCGCCCATCAGCCAGGAAATCACCAGAGAGATAAAAATACATTCCCGTCTTCCCTGAGGAAGCTCCGGCGTTCTGGTCAGGTAACACATGCCGTAAGCCATGGGAACACGGAGAACTACAGTAGTGACAATGGAGATCCACATGGGCGTCATCGTATCTCCGGCGCCCCTCATAATGCCGGAAAAGCTCTGCGTAATGGCCATGGCCACATACCCCACGGCAAGAATACGCATCATCTGCATACTCAGTTCCACCAGCTCAGGCGTATTGGTAAAAATACTCATAAGATATTTGCCGAAAATCATGATCAGACTCGTGATCACCGCAGAGGTTGCCAGAGCCAGAATCGTTCCCTGTTTCGCTCCCTTGCTCACTCTGTCATAATCCCGCGCGCCTACATTCTGTCCCGCAAAGGTAGTCATGGCAGTACCGAAGGAAAAGGTAGGCAGCATGGCAAAGCCATCCACTCTCATAACGATCACGTTAGCGGCAATGAACTGCTCCCCGAAGCTGTTGGTCAGGGACTGCACAACGATCATGGACATGGACATGATGGCCTGGGTCACTCCGGAGGGAACGCCCAGACGAATCACGTTCATGGCATATTTCCGATTCCATTTTATGTAGCATAATTTCATATCAAAGAGATGCTTCAGCTGATAAAGCCGCCACAGACACAGAGCGGCGGACACTATCTGAGCAATTACCGTAGCCAGCGCCACGCCGTTTACGCCCAGGCCAAAATAAATTACAAATACCAAATCCAGTACAATATTCAGAATACACGCGATCACCAGATAAAGCACGGCGGACATGGAATCTCCCAGCCCGCGGAGAACGCCGCTCAGAATATTATAAAATGCCATACCTGCGCCGCCGATAAATAAAATATAGAGATAAGAGGTACACCAGTCCAGAATACTGTCCGGAGTCCCCAGCAGCTCCAGCATAGGTCTGGCCACCAGAGTTCCCACTACCATGACAAAAACCGTGGCAAAAATGGTAAGCAGAATACTGCTTCCGATAGTGTGAGAAAGAGCCTCTCTGTCCCTGGCGCCGAAATACTGGGATACCATAATGCTGGCTCCCATACTGATACCTACAAAAAGCACGATCAGCAGATTCAGGATCGGCCCGGCGCTTCCCACCGCGGCAAGGGCATTATCTCCCACATAATTTCCCACTACCACACTGTCCACGGTATTGTACAGCTGCTGCGCAATATTTCCCAGCAGCATGGGAACAGTAAACAGCACAATCTTCTCCCACGGTCTCCCTTCCGTCATATCCACGGGGGCGAAAAATTTCTTAAGTGCCTGCATGATTTATGATCCCCTCCTCGAATATTCTGCCCCCGTCCTCATGCCCGGACGGGGGTGTTGATTTTTTCGTGTAAGGAATATTCTAGCATAAGAGGATGAAAAAGGAAACAGGAAATTTACACCGGAAATCCTTTATATTTTAAAGTTTAAAGCGCCTGCCTGATGCTCGTTGGATCTGTGTTCTCCGGTGATGGAATACTCCACCCACTCGGCGATATTCACGGCATGGTCTCCGATCCGTTCAAAATACTTTGCCGTCATGAGAAGATCCAGGGCCGACATGGCGTCCATATGGCTGCACAGAAGATCCGCCAGGCGCTTTTTCACCTGATTGAACTCCTGATCCACCCGGTCGTCGTCGCGGATCACCTTCCGGCACAAAGCTAAATCAGCCTTTACGAAGGCCTCCACACTGTCTGTAACCATTTCTACCGTATCCTGAGCCATTCTCACGATCTCAGCGGGCAGCCCGTCCCCATCCTGCCGGATGTACAGAGAGAGATCCGCGATATCCGCCGCCTGATCTCCGATGCGCTCCATATCGGAAATCATCTTCAAAGCGGAAGAAACCGCCCGCAGATCCCTGGCCACCGGATGCTGATGAAGCAGGAGCCTCAGACAGAGATTCTCGATTTCCCTCTCCTTCTCATCGATCTCCCGGTCCGTCTCAAACACCTGCTCAGCGATCTCCTCCCCCTGACGCTGCAGCGCCCTGACGCAGAGGGAGATTGCCTTCTCGCACAGCTCCCCCATATCGATCATCTGCATATGCAGCTCCTCCAGCTGCCGCTCAAACAATCTTGACATATCAGCCGAACCTCCCTGTAATATAATCCTCTGTCCGCTTGTCCCCGGGCATGGAAAACAGTTTTTCCGTATCGTCGAACTCCACCATCTCTCCCAGGAGGAAAAAGGCGGTTTTATCGGAAATTCTGGTGGCCTGCTGCATGTTGTGGGTGACAATGACAATGGTGTAGTCCTTCTTCAGCTCCATGGCAAGCTCTTCGATCTTCGAAGTGGAAATAGGATCCAGCGCCGAGGTAGGCTCATCCATGAGAAGCACCTCCGGCTGCACGGCCAGGGCCCTGGCTATACAGAGACGCTGCTGCTGGCCGCCGGACATTCCCAGAGCGCTCTTTTTCAGACGATCCTTCACCTCTTCCCAGATCGCCGCGTCCCGAAGAGATTTTTCCACGATTTCGTCCAGCCTTGCCCGGGAACGGATTCCGTGGGTCCGGGGACCGTAAGCGATATTATCATAGATGCTCATGGGGAAGGGATTGGGCTTCTGAAATACCATTCCCACTCTTTTCCGGAGAAGATTGACATCGATATTTCCATAGATATCCTCCCCGTCCAGCTCCACGTTTCCGGTGATCACGCATCCCTCCACCAGATCATTCATTCTGTTTAAGGACTTCAGAAGGGTGGACTTTCCGCACCCGCTGGGTCCGATAAACGCGGTGATCTCATGCTCCGGAATCTCCATATTGACAGACTTCAGGGCATGAAATTTTCCATAATGAAGATTCATGTCCTCCACAGATATTTTCGTTTTTTCACTCATGATCTTTATCCTTTCGCGATTCTTTTTGCCAGCATGCCGGACAGTCCGTTGATCAGAAGAACAAACAGCAGGATCACTACCGCAGTGGCGGAAGCCTGATTCATATGAAGGGCTTCACTGGACAGAACGTACATATGAAGGGCAAGGGTACGCCCGGATCCGAACAGACTTTCCGGGACCTGGGCCACGGTTCCCGCAGTATATAACAAAGCGGCTGTCTCACCGATCACACGTCCAATGGCAAGAATAATGCCTGCCAGAATTCCCGGCACCGCCGAGGGAAGAACGATCGTAAAGATCGTACGCAGCTTTCCGGCCCCCAGTCCGAAACTGGCCTCCCGATAGGAATCCGGAACCGCCTTCAGCGCTTCCTCCGAGGTTCGCATGATCAGAGGAAGCACCATGATCACCAGTGTAAACGCCCCTGATATGAGGGATAATCCCCATTTCAGAGTAGTGACGAAAAACAGCATTCCAAACAGTCCGTACACAATAGAAGGAATACCGGATAGGGTCTCCGCTGTAATACGGATAACACCCACGAAACGATTTCCTTTTTTGGCGTATTCCACCAGATAAATGGCCGCGAAGATCCCCAGAGGAGCCGCGATTGCCAGGGACACAAGGGTCATGATAAAGGTATTGATCAGCGACGGAACCAGGGAAACATTCTCGGAGGTGTACTCCGGGCTGAAAAGCTCGGGAGTCAGATAGGGAATGCCCTTTACCATAATGTAAACGATCAGGAACAGGATCAGAGCAAAGGTAACGAAGGACGCCAGATAGGTAAGAAACGCCAGCAGTGACGAACCAGGATACCGGAAACGTGTCCGGGAGCCGCCGGCTTCCATCCCGGTGAGCGCACGGTCCCCGGTTCCCTTTCCGTTCCCGCTTTTGTGTATGATCTGATTTTCCTTTAAGGGATTTAATGAAATCTGCCTGTCGGCAGCGGTGGCTTCAGCCTTCATTTTCGCTCCTCCTGTTCAGCAAAGACAAGCTTAAATTTATGATCAGAATGAATACAAACAGCACCACCGCGGTGGCAATCAGCGCTTCTCTGTGAAGCCCCGTAGCGTATCCCATCTCAGTGACAATATTTGCCGTCATGGTGCGCAGCCCCTTTAAAATGCCTGCCGGCATTCTGGGCTGATTTCCCGCCACCATGATCACCGCCATGGTTTCTCCGATGGCCCTGCCGATGCCCAGCACCACTGCAGCCAGGATTCCGGATTTTGCGGCGGGGAGCATGACAAAAAAGATGCTCCGTTCCTTCGTGGCGCCCAGCGCCAGAGACCCCTCGTAATAGCTCTCAGGAACGCTCCGGACAGCGGATTCCGCAGGTCCGATGATCGTGGGAAGGATCATCATCCCCAGCAGCAGCGACGCCGCCAGCATGCTGGTTCCCGTCCCCCCGAACAGCTTCCGGATCATGGGAACGACAACGATCAGACCAAAAAATCCGTAAACGATGGACGGAACGCCCGCCATCAGGTCGATCCCAGATTTCAGCGGCCTGTATATTTTTTTCGGACAATATCTGGCCATAAACACGGCTGTAAAAAGGGCAATGGGAACGCCGGTCACAATCGCTCCCCCGGTGACATAAATGCTTGCCACGATCATGGGAAGAATGCCAAACTCCTCATTGGACGGCCTCCAGATCGTTCCCAGAAGGAACTTCAGAGGACCGATCTTTCCGATGGCAGGCAGGCCGTTGGCAAAAAGAAACAGACAGATCAGAAACACTGCCAGGACAGAAGTGCAGGCTGCCGCCATGAAAACCAGCTTCATGAATAATTCTTTTGCTTTGCTCAGATTCATACTCAACCTCTGTTATTTCGATTATCTATTAAGGCAACGAAAATGATTACGGATTGTTACGCTGTAATCATATTATTCAGCCAGTTCTTCCCACTCTGTGATCTCACCGGTAAATACGGCCTTTACCTGTTCGCTGGACAGCTCCTCCAGCTCGTTTTCCAGGTTTACCACAATGGCGATGCCGTCTCTTGCGATAACCTGAGCGGTAAGTCCCTTCTCCTCTTCCTCTGCTTTCAGCTCCCTGGAGGCCATTCCGATATCACAGCTTCCTTCCGCCGCAAAGTTGATTCCGGTGGTGGAATCGCTCTGCTGCACCTCCACGGTCACGCTCTCATTGACAGCCTCATAACCCTCTTTCAGCTTCTCCATTACAGGCGCTACAGAGGAAGAACCGGCCACAACGACCTTGCCTTCCGCACCGGCGGATTCATAAGCCGCAGCCTCTGTATCTTCCTTAATATATCCGTTATCCTCGATGATCTGCTGCCCTTCCGCACTCATAATATAGTTTACAAAATCCTGGGCGGCGTCGGTGAGCTCCCCGTTCGTTACGATATTAAAAGGACGGGAAACCTTGTAAGTATCGCTGGCCACGTTCTCCGCTGTAGCCTCAGCGCCGTCGATTTTCAGCGCCTTGACCGTCTCGTTGAGAGACCCGAGGGAAATGTATCCGATGGCGTTTTCGTCTCCCGCTACAGTGGTGATCATAACGGATGTGCTGTTGGTAATGCTTGCTTCCGGAGTGGTCATATCCACCTTCTGTCCGTCCTGTTCCTCCTCAATTCCGAACAGCTCCACGAAGGCTCCTCTCGTCCCGGATCCATCCTCGCGGGACACAACCGTGATCGCTCCGCTGGCCGCGCTGACCCCCGAAGCAAGTAATGCGGTTCCCATAACGGCGGTAATAAAAGCTGCTGCAAGTTTACTTTTTTTCATGATATTTTCTCCTCTTTTCTTTTTTCAGAGAGATCCTTTTTCAGTGATCCGCTCTGTTTATGGTGTGTAGTTTAAGCCGCCAAGGTTAAATCTGTTATCATGATTGAGTTAAAAATATGTAAAAACTGGACAAAAAAGGGGGCGGAAGAGTCACTCCTCCGCTCCCTGTATACAGTGTTTTTTTATATTGCCCCGCTGCCTGGCGGCAGGCAGAGCCGTCCCGTTTATTCCGCGTGATGTCCGATCCACCCGGGCGTACTCCAGGCGAAATCAGCAGCCATGTCCTTTATTCCGCGTGACGTCCGATCCATCTGGCCATACATTCGATCAGCTGTTCCACGCTGAGAGGCTTGGATACATGCTCGTTCATCCCCGCGCGTTTGCTGGAGATCACATCCTCCGTAAAGGCGTTGGCCGTCATGGCAATAATAGGAATGGTTTTGGCGTCTCCGCGCCGCGCTCTGCGGATGGCCCCGGTGGCCTCATATCCGTTCATCACCGGCATCTGAATATCCATGAAGATCATATCGTAGTAGCCTTCCTCATTTTCCAGGAATTTATTCAGCGCCTCCTGTCCGTCCGGCACGGATTCCACCTCCACGCCGGTACAGCTTAAGATTTCCTCGGCAATCTCCCGGTTCAGCTCGTTATCCTCCGCCAGAAGTACTCTCCTGCCGGTAAAATCAAGATTTTCCTGAGCGGCCACCGCCCCGTCATTTTTATCCTCATTGTGCAGAAAACGCTTGAACAGATACACCAGCCGGGACTTGAAAAGGGGCTTGGAAATAAAACCGTCCACCCCGGCCAGACGCGCTTCCGCCTCCACCTCCGACCAGTCGTAGGAGGAAAGAATGATAATGGGAACATCCGAGCCGACCTCCCTGCGGATATTCCTGGCCGTCTCCAGGCCGTCCATCCCCGGCATCTGCCAGTCCAGGATTACCGCGAAAAACTGTTTTCCCTCCTCCTGAACCTCCGCGACCCGCTCCACGGCCTCTTCTCCCGAAAGCACATATTCGCCCCGCATTCCGATGTCGTCCAGCACATTGCAGGCCGCCTCGCAGGCGATCTGGTCGTCGTCCGCCACCAGCACAGGCAGATCCACCAGCTCCATCACATCCACGCTCTTTACATCCTGCACCTTCAGGAACACGGTCACATAAAATACGCTGCCTTTGCCGATCTCGCTCTCCACCCGGATGCTTCCGTTCATCATCCGGACGATATTCTGAGCGATGGTCATGCCCAGTCCGGTTCCCTCGATCTTGCTGACGCGGGAATCCTCCGCCCTGGCAAAGGGCTCGAAAATTCTCTCCAGAAACTCCCTGGACATTCCGATTCCATTGTCCCGGAACACGAAATCAAAACAGGCGTAGCCGAATACCCGGGACGGCTTCTCCGTGATCTCCACCTCCAGCT
Organism: uncultured Lachnospiraceae bacterium; assembly: GCA_947626985.1. Taxonomy (GTDB): domain Bacteria; phylum Bacillota; class Clostridia; order Lachnospirales; family Lachnospiraceae; genus Blautia_A. Next base: position 9,030 of record CANQUG010000003.1, read on the forward strand.
TTCCGCCTTCCGGCGTGTACTTCACCGAATTTCCCATCATGTTCATGAACACCTGCTGAAGCCGCAGGACGTCCCCCACCAGGTCTTCATGCTCGATATGAACGATATGCAGGGCAAGCTCCTGTTTTTTGGCATGGACGGCAGGACGGATCATGGTCAGAAGGCTCTGTACCAGATCCGACATGTTGAATTCTTCCTCCGCCAGATCGATCTTCCCCGATTCGATCTTGCTCATGTCCAGGACCTCATTTATGAGAGCCAGAAGGTGCTTGCTGGCCGTGGTGATCTTGCCGAGACAGTCGGCCACCCGTTCCTGATTGTCCAGATGAGTTCCGGCGATGGCGGTCATACCGATGATCGCGTTCAGCGGAGTCCGGATATCATGGCTCATCCGGGAAAGAAATTCGCTCTTGGCCACGTTGGCGTGCTCGGCAGCCTCGCATGCCTCCCGGAGAGCTCTCCTCTCCATATTCTCCTTCTGCTTGCTCTCCGTCATGTCCTGCTCCACATAGACAGCCGTCTTCGCCCTGCCCTCCTCTGTCCCGGCCAGTATCGCCGTAGCCCGGATCCAGGCACACACCTCCGGATTTTCTCCGCCTTCCCGGATCCTGCGGTACTCCGCAGCAGCAAACGGAGCATCCGGACGCAGCTTCTCCATCAAATGCTCCGGCTCCATACAGGAAACAAACTCCTGCCGGTCGTCGGGATGGATATATGTTTCGGCGTACCATCTCAGACCATCCGTGTAATTCCTCTTTTCCCCCAGGATCTGCTCCTGATCCTCGCTGTGGGTAACGGCACGGAACTGGTCCGACTTCAGATCTATAAAATATGTAGAGATAAACATGCTGCTGAAGCTGTTGATAATGGAAGCCTTCTCCTGCGCCTCCTGGCTTTCCTCCTCTTCCTCGCGCTTCTCCTCAGTCACTTCTCTTCCCAGAATATTGGACACCACAGTGCCGTTTTCCTGCCGGACAAAGAGAATATACGCTTCTATCCAGCGCACAGGTTCTCCCTTTAAGCGGAACTGGTACACATATTTGCCCGTATTTTTTTCTGCTTCCGCCTTTTTCCGGAGACTCTCCAGAGAAAAAATACCGAGAAACCGCTTCGCGTCCTCCTCATGGATGGATTCCCTGGCAACCCTGCGGATACGCTCCTCAAAGACGCAGGTGCGGCTGTGGAAATCCACGCCTTTCTCAGCCATATATGCCCAGTCGCTCATGCCGGTATCCAGATCCACCACGCTCATAAAGCTGTATCTTGACCGGATGATGGCCGACATTCTTTTATCGTCCAGATTCCTGGCCATTTCCCGGCGGGTATATTCATCCACGTCCTGGAACGCGATCACCGCGTAAGCTCCCAGGGAACTTTCGTGAAGATAAGCCTTTATCAGCACATAGTGATAGCTTCCATCGATCATTCTCCGGACCCGCCGCTCCACCTTATTCTTCCCTGTGTCCCTGGCGGCGCGGAGACCTTCCAGGGAAAAGCTGCTCCAGATCTTCCCGCGTTCATCCGGGTGGCCCTTCTCCTCCAGAACCTGCGCGAAATACTGGTCCCAGTCGGCGGCTTTCACAAAACTGCCGTGATCCACGTCGCCTGCAAGACGGATGGCCCGGGGCTGTCCGGTGGCCAGATCCACCATATAAATACTGAGATTCCGTTCTCCCAGAGAACCTATGATCTGCTGATGCTGGATGCTCCTCTCCTCAGGCTTCAAAACCGCTTCGAAAGCTCTCAGGTTTTCCTGAGCGGAGTTCCTCTCATGGGAGGAAACACTGATCACAAAAGCGGGAATCTCATCTTCCCACAGGATCCTGTCAGCGGAGATATCCACAATTTTCCCGAAGGGGCTGTCGATATTCAAAGTTCTGCTGGAATCTTTTCCATCAATGTAAAGAAGAGGGCAATTTCCGCAGGTGCCGGCCCAGACGTCATGACAGACCATGCCCAGCCGGATGTCCGGCGAAGCCTCCTTCACCCGTCTGTTAAAATATAAGATTCTGTGATCGTCCTCTCTGATGACATAAACTCCGGTGGAGCGCATGGAATCCAAAATACGTTCATAATCTGTTATTTTCAAATTGTTCTCTCCCCTGTGCAAAATCAAAGCCTGTCGGTATTGTAATCTGATTTTACCCTATGTATTCAAAAAAGACAAGTGTCGCGGCGACATTTACGATATCTTTGAGACCGATTTCTTCTTTTCGGTTTCTGCCTTTCTTCGGGGGACTTTCTCCCTCCTCCAGCCACCACAGAACGGCGTCAGAGGGGGACTTTCCTTCCGTCCCTTTCTGAATTGTGATACTCAGATCATCCAGCATGCACCGGTAGGGACTGTCATGAAGCCTCTGAAGGATCTTTCTGGCGGATTCATAACCGCTGCTCCGGAAATTCAGGGATATGTCCCGGCGTACGATTCTCTCCTCCTCCGCTTCCTTCACCGAGGTAAAGTTCAGGGAGTAATCCTCTGTGTCAGATAACACGGAATTCAGCCGGAGCATGACGTTCCGGGCATTGTCAAAGGGGGCCATGCTCACGGGATCCTGTTCGCCGGCAAAAAGCTCCTGCAGTTTTTGCTCCATTTCCTCCATACGGGTGATTCGTACCCGGTCAGTCTGGATCCTGGTCTGCGTTTCCTGAATCTGTTCCTCCAGGGAATTCTGTTTTTCTGTGACGGGTACGAAAAACCAGAGGTAGTAGCCGCTGGCTAAGACCAAAAACAGAAGGATAGTCAGGAGCGCCGCTTCACGGCTGGTCAGTCTTCTCATATGGTTTCTCCTCCCTGTTCTCTTTCTGCAGAGAAATCTGGATATCGGCGGTCACATAGGTGCCGTTCGTTTTTTGTTTTCCGGATTTTCTGACGGAAGTATTTTCTGCTTTATCTGTTTTCCCATTCTCTCTTTTGTTCTTTTTGGGGGATGTTCCTGAGCCGACTCTTCTGTCAGGTCTTTGATCTGTCCCTGAGCCGCTTCCTCTTTCGGTCCGACTTGTATTTTTATTCTCTGCCACAGCAGTATTTACAGTTGTTCCGTCAACCAGAGGAGACGTATTCAGTTCCCGGATAATGTCAGCCGTCTCTCCTAATGTCACCCCGGAAAATCTGACATTCACAAGACCATCTGTCACAGAAACGGATGAAATACTGGCTGAAGGTTTCACCTTCTCGTCCAGGAGCTGCAGAATCTCCATACGGTCCGTCCGGCCTTCTTCCTCCTCAGTGGCGGAATACATCCGATATTGACGAAGTATTTCATCATAATTTTTCAGCCGCGATTCGCAGGCGTCACATTCCTGCTGGACTCTGCTCAGCTGCTCTTCCGTTTCTTCCAGCTTCAGGAGCAGATCATAGACAAACAGCTTCCCGAAGCCTGCCAGCAGCGTCAGCACGAAGAGCACATACAGCGCCACGGTAGCCGGCTTAGTGGTTCGGTCCGGTTTATAGTACAAATTCATTGTCGTTTTATCAGGGCAGGTATCTCTTTTCTTTCTTTTTGACATACTGTGCAGTCTCCTTCAGTACACCGCAGTGTAAATATGTAAATCATAGGCTGCCAAAAGTTCTGAGTCATTCTTTCCCCGGGAATCAGGAGCGTCCTCGCTTCTGTTCAGCATACCGAACTATTCCCGCGGCAAGAATGCCTTTGGCAGCAGTCTCAGGATCCACAGACGTCTCCGGCAGCAGTTCCTCCAGGGGAAGGACCGGCAGCCCCACCATATCCTGAATTCTCTCCCGAAGCTGCAAAATAGAGGCTCCTCCTCCTGTAAGATACATCCCGCAGAGCTGGCTGTCCCGATAATTGAACTGGTAAAAATTTATTACCTTCAGAATTTCCACGGTAATGTTCTGGCAGATCTCCAGACATTCCGGACTGTTCATTACATCCCGGTAGTTTGTATATTTGTAGGAGCTTGCCAGAAAAGGGTCCGTATTCAGCATATCCGCAATGACAAGGTCTATTTTCCCGCAGCCGAATTCAATCTGCCGGGCCGCCTGAATCCGATTTTTTTTTATTACCGTAATGGCAGTGGAATTCTGTCCCAGGTTTATGAAGCAATATTCTTCCGGGCCGCCGGGGTGAAGCTTCCGGCAGTTTCCTGCCAGATGAATCAGAACCGCCTCCGATGGAAGGAGTGTCTTCAGCTTCAGGCCCGCGCCGGAAAAAATCCGGAGATATCCTGCGATGGTTTCTTTGGCAGTCACTGCCGCGATCATGGTCATCTGTTCTTCTTCACTATCCGGTACAGTTTCTTCACACATGGCATAATCACAGAAAAAACGGTCCGGGTCCCCCTGGATAAAGTCGCTGAATTCGTAAGGGAGGTTCAGCATCAGCTGCTCTCTGGTCATTCTCGGCATGGTGAGAGTCCGGCAGATTACCTGTCGTGCAGGAAGGACCAGGGCGCATTCTCCTTTGGGGATTTTCAGTTTTTTCCGTTCTTTTTTAAGGAATAACGAGAAGGCGTTGGGCATGGTGATCTCTCCGTCCTGAATCATGTTGTCCGGCAGGCGGATTTCGTGAATCCGGGTTTGTCCTCCGGACAGGACGGCGATCTTCATGCTGCTGTTTCCTATGTCAAATCCAAGTCTGGTTCCGGGCATTGGGGGATCCTCCTTAAAGGTGGTATAGTGTAGCCGGGTACTCAAAAATTCACGCAATACTGCATTGCCAGAATATTGCGGTATACCAGTCTATGACAGGCTGGCCGAAGAACAGGATGAGAAGCACGGATGTCGCGATATATGGCGCAAAAGGGATATGCTCCCTTTTCAGTTTTCGTTTTTGAATAAGTCCGCCTGCGATTCCCAGCAGACAGGCCGTCAGGAGAGTAAGGAGCATCTGTCTCCAGTTCAGGTAAAATCCCAGGGCAAAAAACAGTTTTATGTCGCCGCCTCCCATGGTTTCTTCTCCCTGGATGCGGTCCATGATAAGGGCGAGAAGCAGCAATGGGAGGGAGACTGACAGTGCGCTCACTGCAAGGAGAGGGAGCCTGGTCAGCGGATTGGGCGAGAGTATCAGGAAGATCAGGCGGGTGACAATGGCGGAGGCTAATACATAGTCCGGAATAATGTACTGCAAATGGTCTGTGAGGCTGAGGAAATGGAGATGGGCTGTAAAAATGAGCCACATAATCCATTCTTTTGTGAATCCGAATTTCATGGTGAGTGCAGCGCAGATGAATGCTCCGGCAAGTTCGGATATCAGGGTTTCTAGGGGAATTTTCGCTCCGCAGTAACGGCAGCGGCCGCGGGCGGCGAGGTAACTGAAGATGGGAATCAGGTCGCGGGGGGACAGGGTGTGGCGGCAGGTTTCGCAGTGGGAGCGGCCTTTCCAGATGGGTTCTTTATGGGCTGCCCGCCAGGCAAGGCAGTTCAGGAAGCTGCCCAGGGAAGCGCCCAGAAGAAACATAATAGGGGTGAAAGATATTGCAAGGGAATTGGAGTCGTACATGAACGGCCTCCTTTCTGTGAATTTTTTTTGTGGTTATCCGGTTTCGGGGATAGGAGAGCTTAGTATGGGGCGTCCGGGATTGAGGATAATCGCCGGGTGGATAGGGTCGGAATATGGGAAAGCTCAATACGGACGATTCTGGTATTGAGGATAGTTGTTAGGTGGATGGAATCGGAGTATGCGGTGGTTCTATACGCACGATTCCGGTATTGAGGATAGGCGTTGGGCGGATGGAATCGGAGTATGCGGTGGTTCTATACGCACGATTCCGGCATTGAGGGTAATCGTTGGGCGGATGGAACCGGAGTATGCGGTGGTTCTATATGGACGATTCCGGCATTGAGGGTAATCGTTGGGCGGATGGAATCGGAGTATGCGGTGGTTCTATATGGACGATTCCGGCATTGAGGGTAATCGTTGGGCGGATGGAATCGGAATATGGGAAGGCTCCACACGGACGCCTCCAGGATTGGGGATGACCGTCGGTCGGAAGTCGCAACACTCCGGTGAACTAATCGCTAACTGCGACTAAGACGCTCAGGAAGAGCCTTCGCGCCTAAGTCTCCGTAAGCGCTGGATTTCACCTCCGCTAAAAGCGCGACTTAAAACTCCGCCCGACGGTCATCCCCAATCCTGTCTGCTGTATTTTCAGCCAAACTTTCATGGTTTGGGTTGTTCACTTATTAAGTGCAGCGAAGTGAGAAGCCGGCATTCCTCCAAAAAATGTAAACAAAGTAAGGGGTATACCGACAGGTCAGCTGCATGATTTTTCGCCTGACAGTTTTTATCTGGCGATCTTTTTCAGATCGCCAGATAGAAAAACCGTATGTCTTTACCTTCATAAAACCTATTCAGAAACTTGTTTCCGCTTATTCTTATATTTCTGTGCCATGAGTTGCAGCGTTAGGAGTATTCTGTCCATCTTTATTAACCCATTCAATCGTTACAATGCCATTTTCAGTCACATTTACTTTGATATACATATCCTTGTGGCCCTTGTCTTTGGTGCACTTTCCATATGGCTTTGAAATATCACCCGCATCTTTGACTATTTCCCCATTAACCGCGTCATAAAAATAATCCTGGGTTGTATACGGTACTTCCCCTGGTGGATCAGCATTGGCCATCCCCGGCAGAGTCTCCGAAAGGTACCCCACTGTCGCCGCCGCTTTCGCTGCGCGTTCATTGGCGGCGTCCGTAGCCACTCTTGTTTTTTCCAGAGAGGTGTTTACCAGCGGTATGGATACCGCTACCAGAATTGCTATAATCGCCACAACGATCAGCATTTCAATGAGAGTAAATCCTCCCCGGGCTCTGAGCTTTTTTCTGAAATTTTCCACTCTTTCTCCCTCCTTTCCTATGATATTTCCTCTGGTATCCCGACGCAGGATAAGAGCCTGTGTGTTCCGGCGTTCAGTATGCCTGCGGCCCAAATGGCAGAAGCATCTTCTTCAGGGTGCGGAAGATTTGTTCCGCAGTATCTCTGAAGGGCTTCGTACGCCGGGCTATGGTGATACCGGAGGATTGTAAGTTTGTTGTATCAGCAGAGTTTTCGGTTCAGGCCGGTTTGTCTCTGCTGCCGCAGGTGCGGTGAACGGATCGGCCCGGGTCAGGGCTGGTCCGCTACAACCGGGTGATAAGTCCGCCGGTTCAGATGGCGCTGTACATACTGAACATGGGCAGGTACACCGCGAGAAGAATTACGACTACGATGCCTGCAAGCATCAGAATGATGATGGGTTCCAGCATGGAGAGGGCCCGGGCTGTGGCGGTGTCCACCTCGTTGTCGTAATATTCCGCCATGACTTCCAGGGTATCTTCCATGGAGCCGGTGGATTCTCCGATGGCGGTCATCCTGACCAGCATTTCCGGCAGGTCCCGGGAACGGCTCATACATTCTCCCAGGGACTGGCCGGCCTCCACACCGCTGATGGTATCCAGCACAGCCCGGGACATGGCGTAGTTGGTCATGGCCCGGCCGGAGACCTCAATCGCCTGGAGAATGGGCATTCCCGCTGCAAGCATGGTAGTCATGGTGTGGGCAAACTGGCTTGCTCCCGCCATGGCGCCGATTTTTCCCACCACAGGGAGGGAAAGCTTCAGACGGGATATTTTTAGTCGTCCCCGGGGCGTCCGGCCGTAGATATGCAGCAGAAACAATGTCCCGGCGACCGCGAGAACGATCGCCACAAAATATGTGGTAAAATAATTTGAAACAGCAATAAGAAGTTTCGTCACTGCCGGAAGCTGAATCCCCATAGAGGCGAAAGTTTTGGAAAACGTGGGAACGGCATAGAGCATGATGATTCCCACCACAACCACGGCGACAGCGATGACAAAGGAAGGGTACATCAGAGCGCCGGACGCTTTGGATCGGATTTTGTACATGCGGTCATAATATACACTCATACGGGAAAAGGCGCTTTCCAGATCTCCGGATTCCTCGCCGGAACGCACAGTTTCGATGAACGTTACGGGCAGCTTTTTGCCCCTCTGGGCCAGACTGTAGGAAAGACTCCAGCCATTGGAGACATCCTCGGACACCTGTCGGAGGATTCCGGCCAGAAGTCTGTCCTGTGTCTGGGAAGCCGTGAGGTCCACTGCCTGTACCAGGGGAAGTCCCGCTTTCAGGATAATGGAAAACTGGCGGCAGACCAGGGACAGTGCCTTGCTGTCCACCTTTCGTAAAAAAATCATTTCTTCTTTGACGGATTTTTTTACCTCTCTGACAGAGAGAACCATATCGCAGTTCTGACGGATCAGAGCAACCGCCTCGGTCCGGCTGGATGCTTCCACCACTCCGGCGACACGTTCTCCGCCGGTATAAGCTCCTTCATAATAGTAAGCGGGCAAATTTCTTCCCTCCCTCTTCATGACTCACAGCAGAACGCTGCGCTAATTGGTCAGTCCGTAAATTCCGGCTTTCAGTTTTCCTCTGGTTTTCGGCTCCGCGCCGCCGGCTGCCGACTTTTCCAGCGCAGGATCCCGCAGAGCGGAGCGGAATGTTTCCCGGGAGATTTCCCCGTTTGCCAGAAGGTTCTGGAGAGCCCGGTCCATGAGTATATTTCCCAGATTTCCTGTCGTCTGGATGCTGTTGGCAATCTGGGGAGTCTTTCCCTCCCGAATCAGATTACGGATGGCGCCGTCTGTCTTCATCACTTCGCAGGCCAGCACCCTGCCCCTGCCGGATTTCCTGGGCAGAAGCTGCTGGGACATCACCGCCTTCAAAGTCATGGAAAGCTGCAGACGGATCTGCTGCTGCCGCTCCGCCGGAAAGACGTCTACAATACGGTCGATGGAATCCGCCGCCGAGTTGGTGTGGACCGTCCCAAATACCAGATGCCCCGTCTCCGCCGCGGTCAGCGCTGTCTCGATCGTATCCAGGTCCCGCATCTCTCCCACCAGGATCACATCGGGGTCCTCGCGAAGAGCGGCCCGCAGCCCGGCGGGAAAGCTTCTGGTGTCTCTGCCGATTTCTCTCTGATTGATGACGCATTTCTCCGGAGTATATATGTACTCCACAGGATCCTCCAGCGTCAGAATGTGTTTGGTCTGAGTCTGATTAATGTGGTTTAAAATGGACGCCAGGGTGGTGGATTTCCCCGATCCGGTTTCCCCGGTAATCAGCACGATCCCCTGATTGTACCCGGGAAATTCCTCCGCCACGGGAGGCAGGCCCAGCTCGCTCATCCCCGGAATTCTGTCGTTCAGAAGACGGATGGCCGCGGAATAATGCCCCTGCTGCAAAAACACATTCAGCCTGCAGCGGACGCCCCCAACGGTCAGCGCAAAATCCTGTTCTCCCACCTCATTCAGCGCGTCAAACTTTGCCCCTGTCAGTTCTCTGGCAAAGGCGGCGCATGTTTCCTCTGTCAGTTTTTCCTGCGAAGCATCCCGCAGGCTTCCGTCCACCCGGTATCTGGGCGGCAGTCCGCATACGAGGTGTATATCCGATGCTCCCTCCCGGTATGCTCCCTGAACCAGTTCCGTAATTGTCATTTTGTTCTGTCCTCCATTCAAAAACAGTTTCCAAATGCCGCAGGCCTCACAGGCCTATCATTCGTCCGATCTCCTCCGAAGTGGTTGTCCCGTCCAAAAGCAGTTCCCGGCAGTTTTCCATAATGGAACGAAAACCGGAATGCTTCACGGCTGCCTCCATGGCGTCCCTGTCGTTTCTGTGAATGGCGCGCCGAAGCTCTCCTGTCATGGTCAGTATCTCAAATACGGCGATCCTGCCCCGGTATCCCGTGTGAAAACAATCGTCACAGCCATCTCCCCTGTAAAAGATCCGGGGTTCTTCCTCCGAAAATCCCATCATCCTCAGTTCCTCCGGCTCCGGGCGGTAGCTCTTCCTGCAGTGAGGGCATACCCGGCGGAGAAGTCTCTGGGATATGATTCCTTTCACAGCTCCGGCCGCCACATAGGGCTCCACCCCGATATCCAGAAGACGGTCAATGGAAGAAAGGGCGTCGTTGGTATGGATCGTGGTCAGAACCATGTGGCCGGTAATGGCGGCGCGCATGGCGATCTCCGCCGTCTCCCCGTCGCGGATTTCCCCGACTGCTATGATATCCGGATCCTGCCGCAGCACTGCCCGCAGAGCGCCGGCAAAGGTCATTCCCGTCTTCTCATTGATCTGAACCTGGCAAACTTCGTTCATGTGATACTCGACAGGATCCTCCAGTGAAACCAGATTTTTCGTTTCACTCTTCAGCTGATCAATGATGGTGTACATGGTGGAGGTTTTTCCCGAGCCCGTGGGGCCCACGATCAAAATGGCGCCCTCCCTCACCGTATCCAGAATCTGCTGAAACTGCTTTCTGGCCTCTCCGCGAAGCCCGATCCCCTCCATGGTGATCAGCTCGGGGGCCTTTCTCAGAAGACGAATCACCATTTTTTCTCCGTAAACCGTAGGAATGGTAGCAATCCGCAGATCAATATGTTCCTGACGGACAGTGACGCCTGCGTGACCGTCCTGTGGAATATTCCTCTGGGCAATATCCAGATGAGACATGATCTTCAATCTGGAGATCACGGAATTTTCCAGTTCTCCGGGCACGCTGAGCACCGGGCGCAGCATACCGTCGATGCGCATCCGGATATTCATCTGGCTTTCCCCGGGCTCCAGATGAATATCGCTGGCCTTCTCCGTACAGGCCCTTTCGATAATGGAATTTACAAGACGGATGGCCGGAGCCGCATCGCTGCTTTCATCATCCACCGCCACTTTTTCCGGCCCGGTTCCCACAGCGGGGACGCTGCTCTGACTGCTCAGCATATCCCGCTTCAGCTCTTCGATGGCCCGGGCGGCTCCCTGATTGCTGTACAGATTATGAACCGCCCGGTTCACCGCCGCCATGGTGGTGATCATGGGAATTACATGGCGTCTGGTTATGGCCGCCACTTCCTCCACCGCCATAAAATTCAGGGGATCCGCCATGGCCAGATAAACCTCTGTTCTGGTGGCCTTTACAGGAACCACCATATATTTCCTGGCGACGCTCTTTGGCAAAAGCCGGGCCATTTCTCCGGAAATCTCACAGGAGTTCAGATCTATGTACTCTACTCCCAGCTGTGTGGTCAAAGCTTCGATCAGCTGCGTCTCCCGGATGATTCCCCGTTCAATGAGCAGCGTGCCCAGACGCTGCCCGGTCTCCTTCTGCAGAGCCAGAGCCTCCTCCAGCTGCCGCTCCGTAATGACTCCGCTCTTTACCAGCAGATCTCCCAGCCGGATGTACTTCATGAATCTTCACCTGCTTTCCCTCATGAATTGATTTTCAGTCAAAACCGCTTCCGTCTCCCTCGTTCAGACAGCGCACCTGAAATTCGGCTTCAGCCCTGAAAAGATCTTCCCGGGCGTCTCTGACCTTCATAACAAAGGTAAACACCGATGTGTCCTTATCATACCGGATGCCCGGATTCCCGCTGCCGTCTTCCAGCGCTATTCCGTAGATTCCTCCTGCGCCGTAAACACCGGAGGGAAGAAGGGGCAGATCGTTCCCCACAACATTTACGGCCAGCTGCTGCTCCTCATTGACCCTGATCTGCGTATAGGGGCCAAAATTACAGCTTAAATACTGAAGAACCCTTCCGTCCCCGTCCGTTTCCACATCCCTGGCCATACGCAGTTCACCGGCCACAGTGTCCGCGGCCGTGGACAGCAGCAGCTGTGCTTCCGCCTCGGACATCATCGTATGGCAGGCTTTCAAAGCCAGATGAAAACCCGTATTCATCATAAGGCTGAACAGGATCATGACAGCCGTGGCCGCCAGAAGCTCCACAAGAGTGGTGCCTTTCTGGCAGCGGAGTTTCATATTCCACATATATCGCCGCGCCTCCCCCTGCCCGTTCAGCCAAAATCCGACGGAGAAAGTTTATAGGAATAAACCCCGTGGCCGCCGAAGCAGATTACCTCCGGTTCGGCCGTAATTCCGGGATTTTCTTCCAGAATCACCTTCACTTTCTCCTTTTTCGGAAATCCTTCTTCATTCATTGCGGCCGCTTTATCCTGCACCTCCGCCTCAGCCAAACTTTTATAATAATCCCTGTCATTTTTTTCCCCGCTGTCGTCCATGCGGGCGGCGGCAGCAATGAAAGTCAGCAGAAGTCCGAAAGATAAAGAACCGACCAGAACAGAAGCCAGCAGTTCCAGGAGAGATTCTCCGCTGTTACGCATCAGTTTCATCCTCAGCTTTTTCATTTTCTCTTCCTCCTTCCCGGCTCTTCGCTGACCTTCCGAAAACCGTTTTATTTTTCCGTTCTTTTATTCCTCATTCTTTTCTGCACCGGTAATCCATCCAAGCCTCAGCTTCATGGAAGTGCTTTCATTGACGCTGTTTTTTCTCAGAGCGCCGTCGTCAATATGGGGAGCCGTATCCTCCGGGGTCAGCTCCGCATTCATTTCGTATTCCCCGAACTGCTCTGCCCGGCCGTATTCCGGAGGAACCTCCGCCAGAACGGCAGACAGGTTCATATCGTAATCATTCTGAACCGTCACGGTGATTTTTACCTGAAACCCGCTCAGTTCCTCCAATTCCGGTATAATCGTCAGCGTTCTCGGAACATTCCGGGCATCCGTCTCCGGCAGGATCACGTACTCCCACTGGTCCAGATCCGGATGATCCGGCCTCCAGGGTTCCTTTTTCAAATACTCCCCAAACAGAGCGTCAAAATTGGGGAGAAAGAATTCCTCCAGTCTGCAGTCCCATCTCCCCTGCTGCTGTGTGAAGATGTGGGACTTCCGCTCCAGGTTCTGCCCCTGAGGCACGATGATTTCTTCCCGATACTCATACTGTCCGTAATAAGGCACACTTGTCAGATCATCCGTTACCATCTTTAAAGCAGAGGATAACGCCAGATAAACCTGCTGCTCCTGCTGATTGCTCCGGATTTTTCCTGCATGGGAGGAGGCTGCCATCAATATGGAAGCCCCCGCCATCATGCAGACCTCCAGAAACAGCATCGCCAGAAGTATGGAAGCTCCCCGCTGACTTTTCAGTTTTCTGTTTCTTTCTTTCATCCGGCTGCTTTCCCCTTTCTTTTAAACGTCGATCTGCTGCTAAAAAAACGGGGAATCCTGAAAATCGGGGATGGTTTCCGAAGCAGGGATATTTCCATCCGTAATGCCGCCATTATATGGAACATCCTCATGGTCCGGAATCTTATCAGCCGAATCGGCATTTGCATCGGGAACCGTATCGCCGTCCGGAGGGATACTCTCATTTGGATGGACGTTTTCATCCGGAAAAATATTCTCATCTGGAAAAATATTCTTATCTGGAGGAAGTTTCTTATCTGGATAGATATTTTCATCCGGATCATACCCGGAATCCGGATCCGGAGGAACATTCTCATCCGGGTCATACCCGGAATCCGGATCCGGAACTTCCGGAATAATATCCGGGTCCTTATCCCCGCTCAGGCGTGAATGATATACGGAAACGTCCACATACACGGTTTCCGTAAACCGCGCAGAACCGTAAGAGAACATGATTTCCATCTGGAGGGCCGTTTTTCCTGCCTTCATCCCTTCTACGCTTAAAATCCCTTCCCCGGTTCTCCTCACATAGGCAATGGCGGGATTGGTGCTGATGCATCGTCCAAAGGCGGGATCTTTCACTTCCACAGGCTGGCCGTCCAGCAGGAATATAAAATTATCCCAGCCGTAATCCTTTTTCTTCTCCTCGTCCAGATAAATTTCCAGTTCTTTCCCCTTCAGTTCAAAGGTGCGGATCACAACATTGACTGTGCTGACGCCCTCATACCTTTTCCCCTTATAGGAATACTCATACTCCAGAATCAGAGAAGCGGCGCCAGAGCGCTTTCCCTTTACGGAAAGCACGCTGTGGCAGGGCTCCAAGACAGGATTTCCCTTTTCATCCTTCGCCTGCCCGACTTCACCTGCGGAAATATACGCCGTATCAAAAATTACCTTGTTTACCCGGACTTCCCCGATTTCCTGACGGAGTCTTCCATTCAGCGGACGAAGCTTTTCGTCAAAAGCATACAGACCAATGCCGGATTCTTTCCCGGCAAAGAGGAACGTTTCGCTCCCGGAAATTTCATATTCCGCAGAGCCGTATTCCGCAGGGCTGTTTCCTGCTGCCCCGTATCCGGACGCCTTGTCTCCTGCCATCCCGTATCCTGCAGTTTCATCTCCTGCCGTCCTGTATCCGGCCGCCTCGTATCCTGCAGTTTCATCTCCTGCCACCCCGTCTCCGACTGCTTCGTCTCCGGCAGTTGCATTCCCTGCCGCCCCGTATCCGGACGCTTCGTCTCCGGCAGTTGCATTCCCTGCCGCCCCGTATCCGGGTGCCTTGTCTCCCGTACTTGTCCTGACACCCGGCAGATACTGAAGGACAGCGGTGACATTTACAGTAATTTCCAACGGAGTAATAACAATCCTGGACTCCTCCGCAGTCTCCTCGTCAGGAGTAAAGGTCACCGTTACTTTATCCGTTCCCTGCCGGAGCCCGATAATCACAAGCTTCAGTACTCTGTCGGGATCAGTGCATACAATGCTCTCGGACAGCTGAGACGTTTCTCCGTCCCAGGGCACAAAACCTGCAGTCACCACCTGTTCACCGAAATCAGAATTACCGCTGCCTCCATTTACAGTATCTCTATTTCCGATATCTCCATTTCCGGCATCTGTATTCCCGATATCTCCATTTCCGGTATCTGTATTTCCGGTGTCTCCATTTCCGGTACCGCCTTCGTTTTGATTTCCGGCTGACGCAACGGACACGGAAAATCTTCCGCCCCGGTAACCTCCTCTTCTCAGTTTGCCTTTCAGAATGTCTGAAAGATACAGCTCCACTTCCTTCTGAGCTCCATCTGCATAGATTACGGGACTTTTCTGTCCGACCCCGGTTCTGCGCGGTTCGCCGTTCCCAGGCAGGGTTCCGTCAGTGAAAAGAACATCCTGTTCATAAAAATTTCCGTCCGAAAATGCTCCTGCTGTCGCTTCCAGAAGTTCTCCCGCGGACGCCGCTTCCTCTTCCGTTCCCCCGGTCTTTTCCTTATAATCCGCAAAAAGATCCATATTCACCGGTATGCCTCCACCCGCCCGCTCAATTCCCTCCAGCGGCCAGTTCCCATAATGAATATTGACCGTCCTGCCATTCTGTGTCCGCGTGCAGATCGTGGGGAATGGATAATCGCTGGCAGTGAGAAAACCGCTGGAAGCCAGACTGTACTTGCCGTTCACCGCGATCCCGTAATCGTCCGCCGTTACCCGCCGGAACTCCGGCCGGTCCGCCATGTCCGCAGGAAAGGGATTCAGCTCGCTGATAAAATCCTCCCCGGACATCCTTTCGTATCCCGCCTCCGCAATGGTTCCTTTTCCCTTCTCCTGTATCCAGTCCTCACAGACCTCCCGTATATTCTCCGGTACCAGCTCCGCCAGAAAATAACATCCCTCAAAGCTGCTGGGAGCTCCCGCCCGCAGCTCGGCCTTTCCGCCGATCAGATACAGACTGTCCTGTTTCCCCGGCCTCGGCATATTTCCCGGCAGCTTCACGTAGCTGTAGGAATACCGGAAATCATTGGTCGCCCCGCTGTCCGCCGTAATACTGATGATATTCCGCCTTCCGGCTCTGGCGGTCAGCGGCTTCATAAAGCTTCCCCCGACGATGCCTCCCGTATGGATCCGGGTATTTTTGCTCCTCGCCTGCTCACTGATCTCAATACTTCCTCCCGCATAGCAGCAGGTGATGCTCTGCTGGCAGGAACCGGCGATTCCTCCTGCCCGCACATGTCTTCTGATATCCCCGTAGGTAAAATCAAGATCAAGCTCCGTCACGGCAGTGCACTCTGACAGGGCCATATTGCAGATGCCGATGAGGCCGCCTACACCGCCTCCGCCGAAGCCGTGGCCGGTATGCTCATCCCTTACCGTATATCCGGCGATGGAGCAGTTCTCTATCCTGTAATCGGACGAGGAAGCGGCCGCAAGGCCCACAAGGCCGCCAATCGCATACCATCCCACATTTCCTCCTCCGGTCACCGTCCCCTTCCCCCCGGGAGAATAAAGGACTATATTTTTCAGAGAAGCATTCACCGTGACACCGAAGAGCCCCGCACAGCTGGCTGAATCCGACCGGATATTCACATCCTTGATAAGATACGCGTCACCGTCATACACTCCGCCGAACCAGCCGTACAGATCCGCGCTGGTGGTGGTGCTGGTATCTCTGAACGCCGCTATGGGATTATACGTCTCCAGTCTTCCGTCCAGATCGTGGCTCTGCTTCCAGTAAGCCCGGTCCGTTCTGCTTCCTTTCCCCCAGGGCCAGCTTCCGGGATCCGCATAACAAAGATAAGGGAACCGGTAAAAATTCCCGCTGTCGTAGCTGATGGCGGAACTGCTGGTCCTGTCCAGAGAATTCCAGTTGATAAACTGCAGCTGCTCCACCGACCGTATCTCATAAGGCTTCCCTTCCGTCCCCGGAGCGGCGGGATCCGCCTTCATCCCCCTCAGCGGAACTCCATTATGAAAAGCTCCCTCAAAAACAACCGTATCCCCAAAGAGAGGGCTGAGCGCAAATCTGCAGGTTACATCCGCGCTGTTGGTAAACGACCAGACATTCCCGGGCTTCTCCCCGTTACTGCTCATAAGGATCCGGTAAGTGGAATCGGGATTTCTTACGGCGCTGCTGCAGGCCACAAAAGCGTACTCCTCGCCCACCAGAAGCTTCAGCGCCTTTTCCGCCTCCGGGTTTTCCAGATCCGCAAAGAGCCTTTCCCCTCTGTAAACGTCCTCCACCATCCACACAGGGCGATCCCCGGTGTAAAAATATCCGTATCCGTACTCTTCGATCACGCCGCCGTCGTCATGCTCTCTGCACAGAGTATCAATCCTCGTCACATCGCCGGTATCCGTGTCTACCCGGACGGCGCTGAAATGATACGCCTGACCGGCCGCCTCCTGCTGTTCCGTATAAGCGGCTTCCTTTTCCCAGTAAAAAACTCCAAGAGCGCCCAGGGAAATGGTCTCCGGCCACTCTCCGTAATGAACCGGCCGGTTCCTGCCATCCCGCACCACACAGGGAAAGACAAAGTTCCTCCACTGTCCGTACTCTCCCTCCGGCTGGTACCGCTTCCCGTCCCGGGCAAACCATCCTCCCAGCTTTTCCGCGGTATCTCCGTCGAAGGAGCCTCCGGTCATCTGACGCCAGTCCTGTTCCTCCGCTCCCCCGGGCACATCACTGTACTGCGCGCTGAAGGTCTCCCCGGCATACTGGAAGTTTCCGTTATTCAGGAAATAGCAGTTTCCCGTCCTGTCCGGGCAAAATCCGAAGGCAGAAGCGCCGCCGCTGACGACCAGACTGGAAGCGGCATAGGAATTCCGGATGACATTGCCGTTGCTTCCCGCAAATCCTCCGGCCTGCACGGTTCCGTGCCTGGCCCGGGACACATGAAGGGACGCCATGGAATAGGAATTATAAATGGTGCCGCCTCCCGCATTCAGACCCGCAAACCCGCCGATATATCCGTCGGAATAATTGGCTTCCACCGTGATTCTCTTCCACACCGCCGCACAATTCATAATCGTTCCGTAATTCAGAGCCACAAGCCCACCCGCGTAAACCCTGCTGTATCCGTACGCAGACATATGCATGCTGTCCGAGGCCACGGCACAGTTGGTGATGGTGCCGCTGTTTCCCCCGGCAAGAACGCCCCAGTACACGGTCCCGGCGTCCGTAACGGTGAGGGACAGCTTTTCCGCTTTTACAGCCGGACCTGTCTCCGTACCGTCGCCCAGCACCACGTTCCGCAGGGTTCCGCGGTTATAGCCGAACAGTCCTGTATACTCCCCCTCCGTATTCAGAGGAACGTTCACGATCCTGCAGCCCTTGCCGTCGTAGGTATTCCTGAAGGAATCCGCCGGATTTTTCCCGATGCTCTCCTGCTGCCGGCCCGGAAACAGGCCATAGCCGGTATAAACGTCATAATCCAGATCCAGTTCCTGAAGGAACACATATCGATTGCTGCCGGCGTAGTATTCCGCATGCCTGCCCAGTTCATAGAGATGGCGGGGCGAACGCACCTTCACCGTCAGCTTCTCCGCCCGCCTGAGAATATCCTCCTCCGTAAGAGTACCGTCGTTCTCCAGGGCGGTCCCCGCAAAATGCGGATTGAAAAAGCAGTGAACCTTCTCCGCGGCATTTCCGATGGAAAAATCAAGCCTGCGGTAAAAATCCGGGGACGCGTCTTCCATACAGATCAGGCGGTCGGGAAGCTTCGCCAGATAATACGTCGTCTCCCCCTTTTCGGCAGGAACTCTGATCTCTCTCAGATCCTGCCTCCGGCAGGTGATCTGCTCCTGTCCGTTTTCCCCGTACCGGAAGGTAATCCTGACACTCTCCTCCGTCCCCAGAAGATCTTCCGGGAGGGTTACGGCATATCCGTCGCTGCGGACCATGGCAGGGGAATCCTTCAATGTGTCGATCCCTCCGCCGTATATACCCACATCATCGTCCCCGGCATATTCCTCCCAGTACACCAGACCTCCGGAGCGGAACATCCCGTTCCAGTCCCCGTAATGATCCATCCCGGAAAGGGCCGGATAGGGATACCTGTCCAGAGAAAGATTCCCCTGCAGATTACAGGGATGACTGCGGGATATACCGATCTGCTCAAAGGAATGACTGCCGAATAAGGTTTCCAGCGTCAGGGGCTCTCCCTGACCGCCCTGTGCTTTCGCCAGACTCAGTTCCTCATAGTCCAGGCTCATGTCCCTCCAGGGAGTATCTTCCCCGCCATTGACATACGGCGAAAACAGATACCAGGTTTTCGTGTAGACGTCATGTCCGGCCGCCATATCATTGGAAAGGGGGAACCGGTTATCATTCAGGACCGCAGACCCGCCCGTTCTCCCGTCGGGGCTGTACGCCATGGCCGCGTAGCTGGCGTGAACGGAACCGGCAGCGGTATCCGGCGCTTCCGAAAGATATAGCCCTGCCGCTCTGCCGGCGTCATCCACGGAAATAAATCCCGCCGCGTAGGATCCGGAAATACTGTTGGATGTGCCTTCCGCCGTACCGATCAGGCCCGCCGCGTCCCTTCCCGTCAGGTAGCAGTCCGCGTAGGAATCCACCACGGTGATGTCTCTTCCCCGGCCGACGAGACCCCCGGCCGTTTTCTCTCCCTGCACGGTGGTGGACGCCAGGCATCTCCATATGCAGCAGTTCCTCCCCGCTCCCACCAGTCCTCCGGCACTGTCCCCGGACACCTGATAGGACGGAAGCAGATAAGCGTTTTCTTCACTGGCAGAGCCCAGCCGGTACTGCAGATCGGATTCCGCGTCGGAATCGATTTCCCAGTAAACCTGACAGTCGGTAAAAAAGACGTTTTCCGCCGCGCCGCAGAGCGCTCCCGCCGCGGCGGCCCCTTCCCCAAGGATCACGGGATTCACCAGACGGACATGCTCCAGGTAGGACGTTTCTCCCCGGCCGAATCTGCCGAACAGCCCCACGCCGGGCTCCGCTTTGCATTCGATATAAAGATCCTGTATTTTACAGGCCCCGCCGTTGTAGGACGTCAGGTTTTCATTCACAATGGGCTGAAAATGATAGATACTTTTTTCTCCTCCGGGACCGGGCAGCGTCACATTTCTGATATCCTCCGTCTGGACCGCCTTCGTCTTCTCCGGGCCCACATTGGAAAATCCCGGGTGCAGGTTCTGAAGGTGCCGGATATTTCCCGCCCGGGCAGTATCGGCAGTGCTTGCTTCGGCAAAAAGACTGTTGTTTTTCGCGGTCTTTTCGGCGCCGTTTACCCGGCGGGCATTCTCGGGATCGGAAGGCTCGTAGACCACCTTCGCCGTGATGGTAAAATCATTTCCCAGATCCGACCATTCTCCGGAGCCTCCCGCCTCTCCCAGATCCTTAAACTGCTGCCCCTCCTTCAGAGAATCCAGCAGATAGGTGCTGGAGCAGGTGATATAAACGGAACCGTCCTCACTGGAGGCGCTCACCCGCCCGGAAGAATCTCCGGGCTGAAAGCAGTCGCTGAGAATCAGGCTCTCGCCGCCGTAATCCAGAGTTACGATCATCCTGATATCTTCCTTCTCTCCCCGCAGGGTCTGAGGAATCCACCAGGTGATCTCCGCCCGCAGCGTCTCTTCATTTATGATATTGATCACGGGAGTGCGCAGGGTAACCGTATCCCCGACCGCAGCGGCCTCACCGCCGTAATAGCCCACCATGGGAGTCTGTCCCATGCGCTGCCGTCTGGAAGCGGCCCGCTCCCGGAGATAATATTCCAGGTCAAAGTCCTCCTGAACAGGCTCTTCGGCCAAAAACACGTCCGTGACGCTGCCGCTCTCCGGCTCATACACCACAAAGAAGCTGCCCTCCCTTAAAGCGGGCTCCACGGTTCCCCGGGGAAGCAGCTCAGACATCTGAGAATCGCCGTTTTCTCTGTAATAGAAATACTCGTCATTCCCCAGTGACAGCCGGTTCTCCTCTCCCTCCGCAGCGACAAGGGTTTCCAGCCGGCCCCGGTTCTTCAGCAGCACGGCGCGGTTCTGAGCGGCCATATAGATCTCCCGGGCTCCGTGATCCAGCTCCGTGATCCTGAGATACTTCCTGTAGGTGGCTGCAGCCGCCCCGGAAACCGCCAGCAGAACCAGGAGCACGGCAGCCGCCAGAAGCGTTTCCGTCAGGGTAAAGCCGGCCTGTTCTCTCTTCCGCAAACAATTTTTTCTCTCCGTCATCCTCTGCCTCCTTCCAGCCAGCATGGCCGCACAGAATGATCCAAAATGATTCAAAGATGAAAATGGTCCAGGATTTTTTTAAAGAATTATAAGAAAACTCTGTCTTTGGTGAATGATACGTAGTATAATAATGAACACTGGCATTTTCACAAAGATGCCGCCCAAAGTCAATAAACTATAATAAAAAGGAGATGATTTGACATGAATTCAGTAGAAATTACAAAAGACATTCAGTACGTGGGAGTAAACGACCACGAGGTAGACCTTTTTGAGGGACAGTACGTGGTGGAAAACGGCATGGTCTACAATTCCTACGTAATCCTCGATGAAAAAGTCGCGGTGATGGACACTGTGGACGCCCGCTTTACACACGAATGGCTGGACAACATTCAGGCAGTGCTGGGGTCCCGCCATCCCGATTATCTGATCATTCAGCATATGGAACCTGATCACTCCGCCAATATCGCCAACTTCATGCAGGCCTACACCGATACGAAGATCGTATCCTCCGCCAAGGCCTTCACCATGATGGAGCAGTTCTTCGGAACGGACTTTCCGGACAGAAAGATCGTGATCAAGGAGGGCGACACCCTCTCCCTGGGTAAACACACCCTGGCATTTGTGGCCGCTCCCATGGTTCACTGGCCGGAGGTTATGGTTACCTATGATACCTGCGACAAGGTTCTCTTCTCCGCGGACGGCTTCGGCAAATTCGGCGCTCTGGACGTGGATGAGGACTGGGCCTGCGAAGCCCGCCGTTACTATATCGGCATCGTGGGAAAATACGGCGCGCAGGTGCAGAACCTTCTGAAAAAGGCCGCCGGTCTGGATATCCAGATCATCTGCCCGCTCCACGGACCCGTCCTGAAGGAAAATCTGGGATACTACCTGAATCTTTACAATACCTGGTCCTCCTACGCAGTGGAGAGCGAGGGCATCGTGATCGCCTACACCTCCGTGTACGGCCATACCAAAAAAGCGGTGAAGCTTCTGGAGAGCAAGCTCCTGGCCAAAGGCTGTCCCAAGGTAGCCGTTTTCGACCTGGCCCGTGACGACATGGCAGAGGCCGTGGAGGATGCCTTCCGCTACGGAAAGCTGGTTCTCGCCACCACCACCTACAATGCGGAGATCTTCCCCTTCATGCGTGAGTTTATCAACCACCTCACCGAGAGGAATTACCAGAACCGCACCGTGGCCCTGATGGAAAACGGCAGCTGGGCTCCCCAGGCGGCCAAAGTGATGAAGCACATGCTGGAAGGCTGTAAAAAGATCACCTTCACCAAAACCACCGTCCATATCAAATCCGCCCTCAGCGAAGAGAGCACCGCTCAGGTGGAGGCTCTGGCGGACGAGCTCTGCAGCGACTATGTGGCCCAGAGCGACAACGCCAACAAGAACGACCTCACCGCCCTGTTCAAGATCGGCTACGGCCTCTATGTGGTAACCTGCAACGACGGCAAGAAGGACAACGGCCTTATCGTGAACACCGTGACCCAGCTCACCAGCACCCCCAACCGCATCGCCGTAGGTATCAATAAAGCCAATTATTCACACCACGTAATCAAACAGACCGGCGTTATGAACGTAAACTGCCTCTCCATAGACGCGCCCTTCAAGGTATTCCAGACCTTCGGCTTCCAGAGCGGAAGAAGCGTGGACAAGTTTGCCGGATGCTCCCCGCTCCGTTCCGATAACGGACTGGTCTTCCTGCCCAGATACATCAATGCGTTCATGTCCCTGAAGGTAGAGCAGTATCTGGATTTCGACACTCACGGACTGTTCATCTGCACCATCACAGAGGCCCGGGTAATCTCCCAGGCACAGACCATGTCCTACACCTACTACCAGGAAAACGTAAAGCCGAAGCCCGCTACCGAGGGCAAAAAAGGCTTCGTCTGCAAAGTCTGCGGCTTCATCTATGAAGGGGACGAGCTTCCCGACGATTTCATCTGCCCGCTCTGCAAACACGGCGCAGCGGATTTTGAACCCATCGGCTGAGGCAGAAAGCGAAAACAAAGCAGACGCGAAAATAAAAATAACGGCGCACAGCGCCGTTAAAACAGACAAAAACGGGAGGGCGGCATTCAGCCGCCCTCCAGCATCATTCCCGCCTGAAACGCGGCAGGAAAGCGAAAAATACGCTCTCTTCCCGAGTCAAAGGTCACTGTAAACCTGCCGGTTTTTCCGTCGCCGGCTTCTCCGCCGCCGTCATACTCCACATCCGTGATCGTACCGGCGCCGTACCTGATCTGCACTACGCGCTCGCCTATGACGGGGTCATAATCATCAGGCACCCTGTTTCCCGGCATCATTTCTCGTCCTCCCGCCGCAGCCGCCCGTTTCTTCCCCGAAGGACGACGCATTTCCTTTATAAAACAGGACTCACGATCCGATATCTTAAAAACAGACAGCTCATTCTTTGCCCTGGTCATTCCCACATAAAAAAGCCGCCTCTCCTCCTCGAAATCCTTCTTTTCCTGTTCTGTGGCCGAGGCAGACTGTCCCGCCGTCTTATCGGGAAACACACCGTCAAAGACGTCCATCAGATAAACCCGGTCATACTCCAGACCTTTCGAGGAATGAATCGTGGACAGGATAAACGGACAGTCAGCCTCTCCCTTCTGATTCTTTAATATGTTCTGAAGATATCCCAGTCTGGACAGGAATCCTGCCGCGGAAGTCTCCTGATATGCCAGCACTTTCAGAATAGCCAGCTTATTTCTGTCCATATTGTTCCGATCCAGATATTCCCCGTAGCCAAGAGGCGTTTCGATGCGGAATAAAATCTTCGAGGGCGTCTCTTTCCGCATATTCTTCAGATGGGTGGCCAGCGCTCTGCACTTTCCCGTCACCAGCCCGTTTATGCCGTCCGCATAATCCACGGCCTCCAGTACCGGAATCCTTTTCCGGGCGCTGATCCTGCACAGCTGTTCCGCCTGATCCTTTCTGAGGAAGGTCTGGCATTTAAAATAAATCCGCAGAAACAGCTCTGTATTCCCCGGATCAAAGGCAAATTTTATGATACTGGTCACATCCGCAACGATCCTGTGGGTGAAAAAAGCCATATCCACATTTTTCATTCTGTAGGGAATCCCCCTGCGTTCCAGCTGATCCACCAGCGGAATCGCGCTCTCGTTGTCCCGGTACAGCACGGCGGTTTCCCTGAGGCAGCCATCCGCCACTTTGGCCAGATAACCGTACTGATTCAGCCGGTTTCTCAGCTCGATATAATGAATCTCGGACCCTTCCTCCCTCACGGCCGTCATATGCTTTTCATGTCTGGCGGAATTCCGCTGAATGAATCCGTCCGCCGCCGCCACGATCTTTGCGCCGGAACGGTAATTCTGATCCATCACGAGAACCTGAGCGCCGGGATGATCCTTCTCAAAATTCAGAAGCGCCTCCGGATACGCCGCCCGGAATCCATAAATGCTCTGATCCTCATCCCCCACCATAAACAGATTCCCATTTTTTCCCGCCAGAAGTCCAATGATAATATGCTGAATCTTCGAAGTATCCTGAGCCTCGTCCACACAGAGATACCTGTATTTGTCCCTGTAAAACTGCAGCAGTTCCGGCGAACCCTTCAGAAGTCTGTAGGCATAAAGCATCTGATCATCATAGTCCATCAGTCCGTGCTCTCTGAGATACTGATTATACTCCTTATAAATTTCCGGCAGAGGAATTCCTTCCTTCTCTCCCAGTTTTCTGATCTCCTCCTCCGGCAAAAGCATGTTTTTACAGTAGGTGATCAGCGTCCTGGCGCCCTTCACATCGCTTTCCGTGGGATACTCCGGGAGCTGCCCGATGAGAATGTCCGTCAGAATCTTCCCGGTCATTTTTTCATCCTTCACCAGCTCAAAGGCTGATCTGCCGATCATCTGTCCGTACCGGTATATGATTCTGGCGCAGATCCCGTTTATGGTCCGGAACTCCAGAGCCCCGCCGTATTCCTCCCCAAAAACCGATGCAAACCTCCGGGACATATCCTTCGTTGCGGCTACCGTATAGGTCAGGGTAAGGATATTCTCCGGACGGATTCCCTCCACATACAGCATATAGCCCAGGCGGTGAACCAGCACCGTGGTTTTGCCGCTGCCGGGCACCGCCAGCAGAAGGACCGGCCCCTGAACCGTCTGAACCGCTTTCCTCTGTTTCTCATTGAGATGGGCGGCATACTGCGTTAAAAACTCTTCTTTTTTCATCACTTTGCGTATATCCTTCATTCAAAAGGATACCGGAATCCCCACTGCTTCCGCAGCTGATCACACTGCCGCAGAACAGACAGGCTCTTTTCCCAGGTCATGATCTCCGGCTCCTTTCTGCCCTCGCGGAGACACCGGTTCACATACTCAATTTCGTACTGAAATCCTTCGTCCTCGATTCCGGGTATTTTCTGCTCCACCGGACATTCCACGGTATAAGTCTCCGGACCGATAAAAACATTCATGCGGGTGGGCTTCCAGAATACAGGGACCTCGATATACCCCCGGGTTCCATAAATATACGCGTTCTGAGGCATCTCCGTCCGGATGCCGCTGGTCATCACCGCCAGCTCTCCCCGATCATACTGGGCAATATATGCAGCCTGTTCATCCACCTGCAGATGCATATCGTCCGTGTCAAAAGAGGCCAGACCCGTGAGAGCCACCGGCTCCTTATCCAGAATCATATCCGTAAAATGAAAATTGTACACCCCCGTATCCAGAAGGCCTCCGCCCGCCCTGTACGGGTCCACCAGTCTTCCCGCGGCGCCGTCAGGAATGCGTGAAGAAAATGCCGTATGTACCGCGCGCACCTCCCCGATTCCGTCCTCGCATATCAGACTGCGGATTTTCTCCGCCATAGGAAAAAAGCGGGTCCAGACAGCCTCCATCAGAAATACCTGATGTTCCCTGGCGCAGCTGATCAGTTCCTGAAAATCCGCCGCCGTCACGGTGGCAGGCTTCTCCACCAGAACTGCCTTGCCCGCCCGCATAGCCCGCAGGGCCAGTTCCTTATGGAACGGGTGCGGCACAGGGATGTAAACCGCGTCGATATCCTCCCTGGCAAGCATTTCCTCATAGGTCAATGCTTCCGGAATATTGAATTTCCGTCTCATGGCTTCCGCCGTCTCCCTGGTTCTGGACGCAACCGCCGCGATGGTCATTCCATCCACCTGCATGGCGCCTTTCATCCACCGGTTCAAAATCTGTCCCGCGCCCAGCAGACCCCAGCGAATTTCTTTTTTCTCCATTGTGATTTTTTCTCCATTCTTTATAAACGCTTCTTACGGTTTCTCAAAAGCCGGTTTTCCAAAATGATTACTCCCGAAGCTTCATTTGTCCAACATGTTTTTTTACAAGAACTTCTTCGGCATAAACATGATTTTTATTCTACCAAACTGCAGGCTTTTCTACAACTTATGTATCTTAAAAAATACTGCCTTTTTATAAAACCAAACTGATCTTTTACAATGGTATACTGTCCCTCACACACAGCGCCCCGTACCCCACCTCCTCATTGGGATACCGGTCAAAGCCCGGCAGCGGCCTGGCTCCCCTTCTCAGATAAGCCTTCACCTTCTCCCCATACAAAAAGGGATCATTTCCCCGCACGATCCCCCATTCCATCAGAAGAGCGGCAGCCCCGGACACAAAAGGCACAGCAAAGGAGGTCCCCGTCCGAAGAGCATAATCTCCACCCGGAACGGGGGCCGTGATATTCACCCCCGGCGCCGCCAGATCCGGCTTCCGCAGAAGAAGCTCCGCGCTTCCCCTCCCGGAAAAATCCGCAAAGGAATCGTTTCCGGAATCATATGCCGCCACAGAGATCACCCGGAAGGCAGTGGCGGGAATCGTAAGCGTCCCTCCTGCCTGAGGAAGAAAAAATCCCGTATCGTTGTTCAGAACACCGCCTCCCGGAAG
This sequence comes from uncultured Lachnospiraceae bacterium, assembly GCA_947626985.1. Classification (GTDB taxonomy): domain Bacteria; phylum Bacillota; class Clostridia; order Lachnospirales; family Lachnospiraceae; genus Blautia_A. The sequence goes on from CANQUG010000003.1 coordinate 35,615, forward strand.
CCAGAGATCATACTCTCCCTCCCGGATATTCTTCCCCCTGAGGATGATCCTCCAGACTCCGCTTGCCACATAGGTATCTACAGGAATAAAATCCAGATAAATCTCCTGAGTGATCTGGAACGGACCGGGCTGTCCATAATAAACCAGAAGCTCCGTATCTCCCAGACGGTACCGCTGAGCTCCCAGACTTTCATAGAGAGGGCCGATCCTCCTCCCGGACGGAGCCTCCACAAAAATCTCCATTTCATCCGCATATTCTTTCCAGATCTGAACATTCAGCATGGGTTCATAGGGACTCACCCCCAGTTCAATCTCCCTGGTCTCTCCCCCGGACACCTTCCCGGCCGCATGAATATTATCCCTTCCGTTGTTCCCTGTCGCCGCGCAGATCACCACCCGGCCCATATTGGCCACACTGTTGATATAGGTTTCCAGCAGGGAATCCCCCCTGTGAGAGCCGTAATTATTTCCAAAGCTGAGATTGATCACCATGGGCCTTCCCATCTCCAGAGACTGCCTGACCAGATAATCGATTCCCTGAATCAGTTCTGTAGTTCTGGGGAAGCAGTTTTCCCTGACCGGTCCCATTTTTACCACCAGCAGATCACTTTCGTAGGCCACGCCCCGATTCTGTCCCCCGGACGCCCTGCCGCTGCCCGCGGCGATCCCCAGAACAGAGGTTCCGTGACCGCTGAGGTCCCGCTCTCCCACCAGCTCATATCCTTCCTCCGCCGGAAGGGAAAGCGCCTCGTCAATCTCCTCTTTGGCGTACTCCCTGCCCATGGCGTATCCCCGGGGAGGGCGGCCCCCTCCGCTCTGATCCCACATTTTCAAAATTCTCGTAGTTCCGTCATCATTGCAAAAATCCGGATGACGATAATCCACCCCGGAATCCACAATACCCACCAGAATTCCTCTGCCCGTCAGACCCTTCCGGCCGATCTGCACCGGCCGGATGCAGCTGGCCTCAGTCCCCTGATACAGGTTAAAGTACAGCTGCCTCGGTTTCTCCACAAACTCAATCTGCGGTCTGTCAGAATAGGCGTCCAGAAGCTGCTCCGGCAGCGTCACCACCGCAAACCCGCCCAGCAGCGGAACCACCGTAATTCCCTCACCCGTCAGTCCTTCCTCAGGTCCCGTGTATTTTACCAGCACTTCCCAGCTTCGGAGCTCCTCGTCATACCCGACGTTGAGATTCCAGGATTTCTCCCGCTCCCGCTCCGTAGCGTCCTCCGCAAGATTTAACAAATCGTCCAGCTTCTGATCCGCCATTGGCTCCGCTCCATGATAGTTTCTTACAAATGTATGCGCCGGCCATAAGAATTATTCACAGGACTCCGGAATATTTTAACACTCCTGATTGTCTGTTTCCGGGATCAGTGATATACTTTTATATATATCTTTTCGGCAAGGAGGTACCGCCATGTATACCATTTCACGTCACGAAGCAACCGTTTCTGTATCACAGTACTTTGAAAATTATGTGGATATTCCCACCTTCCTGGCTGCCTGTCAGGCATGCCCCAATTATGGAAACATATGGTCCTGTCCGCCCTACGATTTCGATGTGGAGGCCTTCTGGAAGCGTTTCTCCACCCTGCAGCTCCTCGCGTCGAAAATCACCTTTTCCGAGGAAATGCTGGCAAAAACCTACTCTCCGGAAGAGCAGCGCTCCCTTCTGAACAAGATCCTTGTGCCGGAAAAAGCGGACCTGTCCAACGAGATGACGGAACGTGAAAAGGAATACCCGGGAAGCGTCAGCCTCTCCGCCGGAAGCTGCGGGAACTGCGAAGGCGGATGCTCCAGACCTCACGGTCAGCCCTGCCGCTTTCCTCAGACCATGCGCCACTCCATCGAATCCCTCGGGGGAAACGTGGGACTCACCATTGAAAAGCTCATGGGGCTCCATCTGGAATGGATGGAGGAAGGACGCCTTCCTCACCATTTTGTACTGGTCTGCGGACTCCTGATCCCGTAACCAAGGAAAAATATCCCGCATCTTCCGGAAAAATTTCCGCGGTACAATATCATCCCGCGCAAAAGAGGGATTTTCCACCATATCCCTGTGAAAAATCCCTCTTTTCATCATTTATGGCAGTACTATATCTCCTTCTCCAGCGCGTGAAGAAACCCGAAGGGCTCTTTATCCTCCAGAAAATGCATCAGCATATAGGCGCACATAATCGCCACGTTTTCCTCCTTCAAAATACGCCGCACCTCCGCCCTGTCAGCAAGGACGATCTCAATCTCCTCACTGTCCTCCTGAGCTTCCTTGCTGATTTCACCGCTGGCATATCCATACACCGTGGCGCAGGATTCGTCCGTCAGGCCGACGGTGGTAAAATACGGCTTCTCGTAAGCCGGATCCACATTCAGCGGCTCCAGCGTCAGACCGGTCTCCTCATATAATTCCCTCACGGCTCCCTGATGAAATTCCTCCCCCGGTTCCACCAGCCCCGCCGGAAACTCATACACATAATCGTCCAGAGTATAACGATATTGACGGATCAGCACCACTTTGTCCCGGTTTTCCCCGTAAATACTGTAAATTACAACGCCGTCCGGATGATTTTCGTGGGTGGTCAGCTTCAGCTCCTCCACATTTTTTGCCCGGGAGGCTACCTGATAGGCCACGGGCGTATTGTGCACGCTGGTGGCTTTTACATAATATAAATTCACATGACTGTTGCGGGTTCCCTGTTCCACGCCTTCTATTTTTCCCATAGAATTTCCTCTCTGCTCAGTGATTTTCATCGATTTTCGTCTATTATACAGTTTCCATCTGCAAAAAACAACCGTTTTCCATGCCCCCTCCGGCCCGGGACAGCCCCCGGAAGCGCCTGTCCTGTTATGCCAAAACACAGAACGTATATTCTTTTTTGAGCCTTCAACTGTCAGAATTTCCTATAGCACAACAAGACTTATATCATGACCACAGTCACAATATAAGTCTTGTTCTTTCACCTGATACGGATATCCTTTTTTCTCCTGAGCGCCTTCCGTCAGAACTTCTCCGCTTTCTTCATCTGCTTTCCCGTTTCATAGTTCTTCGACGTTTAAATATGCTTCCAGTTCCTCTTCTTTCACATTAAGACGCTTCGCAGCTTCCAGAGGTGTAAAAACTCCCTCCTTAATCAGGTCGGCATACAATTGGCGTTTACCCTTTTCGACGCCGATGCGTTCGCCTTCCCGCCATATGGTCTTGGCTTCATATTCAAGAATTTCGCCACCCATGACTGCCGCCACCCCTTTCCTGACTTTTTCGTAGTTTGCCGCTATCTTTTCCGCAACCTCCTTCATCATTGCTGTAAGGGACTGCCGCACAAACTCGCTGATCTCCCCGGCCTGTACAAATTCCTCCAGACGCAGACAGATTTCTGCAAGCTCTTCCTGCAGCTTCTGAAGGTGCTCCCCATTTTTCTCATAGTCCGCAAAATTTTTTTCATGGACAAAAATGTAAAACGGAAGCAGAAACAGCAGCTTCTTTCTGAAAATTTCCTCTATTGTATACTTTTGGGTCTTCACCACCGGGATTCCATAAGAAACGTTTCCACCCGGCGTCCGGATCTCCAATGTCATTTTATCCGGAGTATTTTTCGTATGCCGCAGATACAGCACTGCCGATTTAGGAAATGTGACGACGAATTTTTCACCCTCCATTTTCCCTTCCTCCAGCGCGATCTGCGCGTCATACTCAAACATGCGCATCACCATAGTACTGTCCGTCGTGCTCTGGCACTCTATGTGATAATTTTTGTTCACCTTCCCGCAGATCCGGAAACTGGTATCTGTGATCCTCTCTTTTGTATTTCCCTCCGGCTGCGCTATGAAATGCTCATTATGAAGAAGAATGATCTGCTCATCTCCCGAATAAACTTCCCCGAACACTTCATTTACCACCGGGATTATCAGACTGGTACAATCGTGCAGCATCGTTCCAAATACGTTGTCATAAACCGTATTTTCTACTCCGGTTTCCATCTGTACCCCTTTCTGGATGCAGAAAACCAGTAAGCGGAAGGATGCTGACGGAAGGCACATAACAAAAATTTACGGCAGCTTATTTTTTCAGTCTCCCCGTAACACCACACGAATTCTCTTATAAATAAAGAACACGATAATGGCTGTCAGAGTATATTTAAACAGATTAAAAGGCACGATAATCAGCGCCACAAAGCCCAGCAGGCTGTTCACAGAGCTGTGCACCGCGGCTCCCATCTCAATAAAAGCTTCAATGGGCATTCCGAAGGCTTTGCCATAGGCCGGAAGCAGCACAAAAGCGTTGATAAAGCAGGCTGCCAGAGTGGTGAGCACGGTTCCCACGGCCATTCCGGCCACAGCGTGTACTCTGCTCTTGGTTCCGCGGAAGCGATAAAGCACGCCTGCAGGCACCACGAATGTACAGCCAAAGATAAAGTTCGCCACATCTCCCACACCGGCCGTAATGGTTCCCTTGGTCACCAGATGCACCAGAATCTTCACCAGCTCCGTGATCACCCCGGCCACGGGTCCCATGGCGAAGGACGCGATCAGCACCGGGATCTCAGAGAAATCCAGCTGATAGAAGGAAGGTGCCAGGAAGGGAAGGGGAAACTCCAGATTCATCAGAACTCCTGCTACTGCGCCCAGCATGGCGATCTGCGTGATCGTCCTGGTGCGGCTCCTCTGCATAATGTTGCCGTCATTGAGATTTCCGTTTCTTAATACCTGTTCACTCATACCGTTCTCTCCTTTTTTGAAATATTCTTTTATTTGTGATCCCTGCAGACTCCCGCGGCAAACCGCCCCGCCCGGATCACAGCTGTTTCGTAAAAGAAAATTCCTGCCAAAGATCATGCCCCCTGCGGGTCCTTTTCCTGCTCCGCTGAAATCTCACGATCCGTCCGTTTTCAGACTCCCGGCAAAAAAAGAACCCCGGAAAAATATCCGGGGGCATTGAGCACGTATGAAATAAGCGTGTTCTTCTCTCATCCAGACTATACTGTCGGTTTTGGAATTCGTGCGCTGACACGTCACCAAATCAACCGCAACTGCGGCTCGCGGACTGTACCGCCGGTAGGGAATCTCACCCTGCCCCGAAGAATTTTCTTTTATACGTTGTTATTATAACTCTATAAAGTACAGATTTCAATAGGGGGTACGAATTTTCACAAAATTTTTTCCTCTCAGTCTTCCGGAATAAAAAAGCATTCCACCTCTCCATAATTTATACATTTTTTATGTGGACGTGCGTCCATATATTTGAAAATTGATAAAAATACATAATGCAGATACAATATTCATGTAATGATATATACAAATCATCTGATTTATTTGTTATATTTACTGATTAATCAAGTGATTGTGACAGAATGATCAGAGGAGGTGCTGTGATATTATTACCAGAAAGGATATTGCAAAGAAGGCCGGAGTTTCCGTATCAGTGGTTTCCAGGGCGCTGAATAACAGCGGGTATGTGGAGGCGGAGAAAAAGGAGCGGATACTGAGAATCGCTGAAGAACTGGGGTATCATCCGAATCCTGTTGCCATGTCGCTGATGCAGCAGCGGACCCGTCAGGTGCTTTTTTACTGTAAGGATCTGAAAAACGCCTACAACATCGAGATGTATGAAGGGATGCTGGAAACCGCCCAGAAGCGGGGATATATGGTGGTGCTGGGAGGATATCTGGATTTTCAGGAAATCCGGAATATCATGATAGACGGACTGATCCTGCCCAGTGAATATATGGCAAAGCTGTATCTGGAAGGTCCGGGCAGAAATTATCATCTTCCTGTGGTGACTGCTTCTCTGGGCAGCAGTATTACCTTTTCCCGGTCCATTCCGGTTATCAAGTGCGATCTGTGGAAAGGAACCATGAAAATCCTTCACTATCTCTGGCAAATGGGACACCGGAAAATCGCCATGGTTTCTCCTTATGCAATGTCCATAGAGCATGTCCGTCAGCTGGCCTGGAAAGACGTCATGCAGTATGAACTGGGCGATCGTCTGGAAAGCTATTATTTCGGCATAGACCGGGAAGGACTTTCCGCGGACAGCAGGGTGCTGAAATTTCAGGAAGAGAAAAATTCGCAGTATGTAAACATGCCGGAAAGCTTTTTCGAAAAAGGGGAACTTGCGGCAGAAATTTTCCGTGAGAGAAACTGCGACGCCACAGCAGTGCTCTGCTTTAATGATGAAATGGCCATGGGTTTCTGCAGACGGCTGAAAAAGCTGGGATTCCGGATTCCTGATGACGTCTCGGTGGCAGGTTTTGACGGAACTTATTCCCGCCGGTATGCGGATCAGCTGGTTACGACTCTTGCGCTGAATCCCCGGCACGCCGGGATCAAATGTATGGAAGTACTGCTGGATATGATCGACGGCAAAAAGATCAAATATGTAACGAATATCCAGCTGAAGATCCTGGAAGGCGATACCGTGAAAGCAATCCGGAGATAGAGCCCGGAAGAACATACGGAAAATGGCCGGCAGGAAAAAATCCGAAAGACAGTTTTAAGGAAATAGAACTTCTCCGTATCTTAAAAGAAGAAGAAGTTTTATATAAAATTTTAAAGGAGGATCACAAGAATGAGAAAAACAAAACAGTTTCTGGCAGGCGCAATGGTTCTGGCAATGACTGCGTCCATGTTCGGCGGCGCTACCATGGTATCCGCCGCGAATGAGGACATTTCCGGCTACATTGAAGTCGGCGGATGGCCCTCGGGAGACGACGCGTTCAAAGCGGCTCTGGACGGTTTTAATGAAGCTTATCCCAATATCGAGGTAGAGCTTGTGTTTACGGATACCACTGCCCATCATCAGTCTCTTCAGACGGCTCTGGCAGCAGGCTCCGGCGCTCCGGATGTTGCCATGGTGGAAGGCGCGTACATCGCTCAGTACAGAAACAGCACCGCCCTTACCGATCTGAATACTCTGGGTGCGGACAAATATAAAGATGATTTCGTAGCATTTAAATGGGATCAGGCCGTTTCCGACGACGGAACCAGGCTCGTGGCCATTCCCTGGGACCTTGGCCCCACCCTTTATTATTATCGTACCGACGTGTTCGAAGAATGCGGACTTCCCACCGATCCGGATGAAGTAGCGGAACTCATGAGCACCTGGGACGGCGTTCTTCAGGTAGCGGAAGCGGTTTCCATTCCCGGCGAGAGATGGTTCCTTCCCTCTGCCGCATATCCCTATCAGTGGCTGTTCATCAACCGCGATTACTATGACGAGGATCTGAACCTTCAGCTTGAGAGAGAAGGCGACCTGGAATGTCTGGACGCCTGCCTGAAGATCAGAGAGAACGGCTGGGATATGAACGTGGATATGTGGAGTGCTGAAGCTTATGCCGCTTACGCCGCAGGCACCTGCGTTTCCGTAGCTTCCGGTTCCTGGTTCTCCGGATTCTTAAAAACCGATATCGATCCCGACGGCGCAGGCCACTGGGGAGCTACCGTACTTCCCGCCGGCATGCCTTCCACGAACTGGGGCGGCTCCTTCCTGGTAATTCCGGAGCAGTCTGAAAATAAGGAAGCCGCATGGGCGTTTGTAGAGTACATGATGGCCACCTCCAAGGCTCAGAACGAAATGTTTGCCGCTGTGGATTACTTCCCGGCTTACAAACCGGCATGGGATGAAGCTCCGGAGCTCTATACCGATCCGGATCCCTATTTCGGAGGACAGGCTCCCAATGCCATCGCTACCAAGATCGCGGCAGAAGTTCCGGTAGTTTACAACACCATCATGGATACCACCGCAGAAGGTTATCTGTACAGCTCCTTTAACGCAGGCGCCGAGGCAGGGGAAACTCCCGAGCAGATCCGCGAAAGACTGGGCAAAGATATCGAAGCCGCCTGCGCGGAACTGAAAGAGCAGCAGATTCAGGCTCTGAAAGACGCAGGAGTATGGGACGGCGAATGAGAAAGAGATCAGCTTATCTGCTCTCATAAAGCAAAATGAAAATGGCCGGATGACCTCCGGCCATTTTCCGTAAAAAGAAGAGGTGAAAGGATTGAAGACAAAGAAGAAAACAGGGCTTTTAGCCACGCTCTGGCAGTACAGAGTGGCCTATGTATATATCGCTCCATTTTTTATTCTGTTCGCAGTGTTTAACCTGTTCCCCATGATCTCCGGATTTATCCTGAGTTTTTTCAGATGGGACGGTCTTGGCCCCATGCATTTTATCAATATAGAAAACTATGTGAATCTGTTTAAGGACGTGCTTTTCTGGAAGGCGCTGAGAAATACCCTGTTCATCGGTATTATCGCCCATATCCCCATTCTTCTGGGCGGTCTGGTGCTTGCCTACATCCTGAATTCCAAGCTGGTGAAGGGTCAGAATATTTTCAAGACCATTTATTTCATGCCCATGGTTACCAGTTCCGTAGCCATCACCATTATTTTCCAGAACCTGTTCGGCTACAACTACGGCCTCATCAACTGGGTTGTGCAGCTTCTCGGCGAAGACGCCGTTAACTGGCTGGGCGGAGACGGTTCTCTGATCAAGGTGGCGGTTATCATCATGTTTGCCTGGAAATGGATCGGATGGAACATGGTCATTTATCTGGCGGGCATGCAGGGAATCAGCAGCGATATCTATGAGGCGGCGGAGATTGACGGCGCTACCCATGCGAAGATTGTATTTCATATCCTGATTCCGCTTTTGAAGCCCATCATTCTGTTTACGCTGATCCAGTCCACCATCGGTATGTTCAATCTGTTCACAGAGCCTTTTGTGCTGACGGGAAGCAATTGGGGCGGCGGTACCAACAACGGCGGTCTGACACTGATGATGTACCTGCTGAACAAGGCTCCCCAAGGCGGCACGGCATACGGCTATGCCTCTGCGGTGGCTTACGTGATCACAGTAATGATCGTGGTGATTTCGCTGATCCTGAACAAGGTAACGGAAGATAATTAAGAGGAGGGATATGTATGAAAGCGTTGTTACTCATTTTTGCGGCGGCGGCGGTGATTTTAATCGTCCTGTCCATGGTTCATCCTGTCGGAAAGAAGATTTCCCTTTACGTCATCCTCATTGCCATCGCGCTGGTCATGCTTCTTCCGTTCTACATGATGTTCGTCATGTCCACCTTAAGTACCTCGGAAATTTATTCTTTTCCGCCCCTTATCTGGTTTGGACAGAATCTGGTCGAAAACTTTAAGAATATGGTGGAAGCGGTCAATCTGCCCAGAGCGTTCCTGAACAGCTGTATCGTTACCTTTTCCTATACCATACTGGTACTGTTCTTCTGCTCCATCGGCGGATATGCCTTTTCCGTATACGATTTCCCGGGCAAAAATCAGCTCTTTGCCATTTTGCTTGGAACCATGATGATCCCTGCCACTGCCGGAATTATTCCCTGGTTTATCATGATGAGCAAATTCGGATGGGTAAATAACTTCAAGGCCCTGATCATTCCCGGATGCGCCAATGCTTTCGGTATTTTCTGGATGCGGCAGTACTGTCAGAACAACGTGCCGAGGGCGTTGATGGAGGCTGCGCGAATAGACGGCTGCAGTGAGTGGACCATCTTTTTCCGGGTGATCGCGCCCATTCTTACTCCGGCGTACGCCTCCCTCGGCATTATGAATTTTGTCAACCAGTGGAATGAATTTACCCAGAGCCTGCTGATCCTGAGAAAACAGCGGCTGTTTACCCTTCCGCTGCTTCTGCGGTCCATGGTATCGGACCGCGGTACGGACTACGGAGCCATGATGCTGGCCAGTACCTGTGCGGTGCTGCCGCTTCTGATCTGTTTCCTGTGCGCGTCCAAATTCTTTATGGACGGATTGACTGCCGGCGCTGTGAAGGAGTAAACTCTTTGTGCATTATCATTTGACAGGGACAGACAAATGCTCAATAGGATTTGTCCGTCTGACGACAGAGAATCATTATCAGGAGGAAAATATGAGCACGATACTGGATGGAAAAAGAATCGTTCTTGGAACCTGTTATTATCCCGAGCACTGGCCGGAAGCCATGTGGAGGGAAGATCTGGAACGGATGCTGAAAACCGGCATAGAAGTGGTCCGGATCGCGGAATTTGCCTGGAACAAAGTAGAACCGGAAGAAGGGGTCTTCACTTATGAATTTTTTGACAGATTCCTGGATCTGGCGGATGAGATGGGAATGAAGGTGATCTTCTGTACTCCCACGGCCACTCCGCCGGCCTGGCTGACGGAAAAATATCCGGAGGCCCTTAATGCGGACATTAACGGGATTTTGTACCGTCACGGCGCCCGCAGGCATTATAACTACAATTCCGAAATCTATAAAAAGCTCTCCGCCCGGATCACGGAAAAATTTGCAGAGCATTACGCGAAAAGAAACTGTGTGATCGGATGGCAGATCGATAATGAGCTGAACTGCGAAAAGGATGTATTTTATTCGGAAAGCGATACGAAGGCTTTTCGGGTTTTCCTGAAGGAGAAATACGGAACGCTGGACGCTCTGAACGAAGCCTGGGGAACCGTATTCTGGAACCAGACCTATTCGGACTGGGAGGAAATCCATGTGCCCAGGAAGACAAACAGCGATTCCACCAATCCCCATGAGGTTCTGGACTACACCAGATTTGTTTCAAAGAGCGCCAGAAATTTTGCGAAGATGCAGAGCGACATTATCCGGAAATACCTGAAGCCGGGAGATTTTGTCACCACCAACGGATTGTTCTCAAATCTGGACAATCATAAAATGCGCCGGGAAAGCCTGGATTTCATCACTTATGATTCCTATCCGAATTTCGCCTACTGTCTGGATATGTATTCCAATGCGCCAGGTGATTTAAGGGACAGAAAATGGAGCAGGAATCTGACGGAGGTCCGTTCGGTTTCTCCGATCTTTGGTATTATGGAGCAGCAGTCCGGGGCAAATGGATGGAATACCCGCATGGCAGCGCCTACGCCGAGACCCGGGCAGATGACTCTGTGGACCTTGCAGTCCATCGCTCACGGGGCGGATTACGTGAGTTATTTCCGTTGGAGAACCTGTACTTTCGGCACGGAGATTTACTGGCACGGTATTCTGGATTATTCCGGACGTGACAACCGCCGTCTCCGGGAAGTGGGGGATATCCATGAGAAGCTGCAGAAAATAAAAGATGCGGCGGGCGCTGTGTACGAGGCTTCGGTGGGCGTAATCAAGGACTATGATAATATCTGGGACGCTCAGCTTGACGCATGGCATCAGCGGGTGGATTCCCAGAGCCAGAAAGCGCTGTTTGCCGCCGCTCAGAGAAGCAATACGCCCATGGATTATGTGTATCTGGAGGACGACACGGACGCGGAGCAGCTGAAGAAATATAAAGTGCTGTTCTATCCCCATGCGGTCCTGATGAATGAAAAGCGGGCGGAAGTTCTGAAAAGCTATGTATCTGCCGGCGGAATCCTTGTGATCGGCTGCAGAAGCGGCTATAAGGATATGACCGGAAAATGCGTTATGGATAAGCTTCCCGGGCTTCTTAGGGAACTGACCGGGACGGATATTCCGGAGTATTCCCTGATTGCTCCCGACGCCGGAGAGGTGACCATCGACTGGGAGGGAATCCAAATGAAGGCGGAAGTCTTTACCGATCTGCTGGAGCCCGAAGGGGAAAACGCACAGCTGCAGGCAGTTTATACTTCGGACTACTACGCGGGATCGGGCGCTCTTATCTGTAATACGTACGGCGCCGGAAAAGCCTATTATTACGGAACCTCCTTCAACGAGGAATCCGCCCGGATCTTTCTGGAAAAACTGGGCGTCGTGTCTCCCTATAAGGATGTGGCGGATGTTTCTCCCGAGTGCGAGATTGCCGTGCGGAGCAAGGGAAACAGAAAATTCCTTTTCATCCTTAATTACGGAAAAGATGATGCGGAAGTTACGCTTCACAGAGATGTCACAGACCTGTATACCGGACAGAAGATTTCCGGCGTGCAGAAGCTCTGCGGTTACGGTACAATGGTTGCAGAATATTCATAAAATATCAGACGTTCGCCGGAACTGTTTTTAAAAAAAGCCGGTATTTGCTGTATGGAGGCGTACAGCAACTCAACGTCGTATTTCAAAGAAGAGGCTGTCGGTAAACGCTGACGGAGAGCAATATACAGAAGATCATAAAGCTGATTCATCCGTATATCGCACTGCCGAGCAGTGAACCGGCAGCCTTTTCTGCATTTTTTATACTGACAAAAGCACATGCATGAGCCGTATATCCCAACGTCGAATTACCCGCGGGATTTTTCCCCGCCCTGCAAAAAATATCTCTTCCGAAATTCCGTCGGGGAAATCCCGTATTTTTTTCTGAATTTTTTTGTAAAATGACTGGCGTCGAAACAGCCTACCTCCTGACTGATGTCCGTGACGCTCCGGTCGCTTTTCTCCAGCAGCTCTTTCCCATGCTCCAGCTGATATTCCAGCACGATCTCCCGGTAGGTTCTGCCGGTGTAGCGCTTCAGCATTTTTCCCAGGTAATCCGGCGTATATTTAAAAAAATCCGCCGTTTCATTCAATGTGGTCCGGTTATAATTCACCGAGAGATATCCCAGCACCGAGACGACGCAGGTGTTGAAGGAAGTCTCCGTCGGGGTCGTGACCACGGCCTGCATCTCGTATTTACGGATCAGCCGGATAAACACGGACTGAATCAGCAGATACAGGCTGCGCTCGTAGGCATACTGCCGCTCCGTCACTTCCTCATACATCTGCTCGAGCAGGCCGCGGATCTGCTCGTCGTCCCCGGTGGGGAAAATCACGCAGGGACTGACCAGTTCCTTTTTATAAAACAGATCCTCAAAAAATCTGACCGTCACCCTGCCGCCCCGGAGCAGTTCAAGAAAAGAGCCGTCCAGAACCTGCCGGCTGAGCATGACATTCATCACAATGGCGTCGTCAGCAGTGGCCGAGACGGCATGCATGGCGTGGGGAGCCAGGATGCAGAAATCCCCCTTCTTCATGAGAAATCTCTTTTCCTCCACAAAATGAGCGCACTCGCCGGAATAGACGTAGACAATCTCGATATAGGCGTGATTATGAAACACCGGATAGCCGTATCTCTGATGCAGAGTCATGGTAATCTTGTTTTCCGGCTCTATGACGGTAGTCCCCAGGTGATCCTGGGACATATCCCGGTAATAATGACTTCCGCAGCTGTCGATACAGCGTCCTTCCCGGAGATATTCCTCGTACTGGGAAAACGTCATACCCTTCTCATAGAGATCCCGGCTGCCGGTTTTCCATCCCTCCTTGAATTGTCTCTCATTTTCGTTGAGCTCCAGAAGCTGTCGGAGCAGTTTCGCACGTTCCATCCTTTTTCCTCTTTCAAATTACGGGTATTTCACAATGATCCTGCTTATGAATCATGTTACCACGAATGGAAAGATTTTCAAACAGAAAATGGACGCGGAAACGCTCCCTTCCCGTCTTTTCAGTTTGTCAGAAGCGTAATCTTCCCGAACATGCCGGTTGCTTCCGTGGGTTCGTAGGTAAAGTCAAAGGGCGGCTGCGGCAGCTCCTGCTGCTCTCTGGCCGGCGTCGTCGCAACCTCAACGCAGATCTCATTTTCTCCGGTCTTCAGGAATCCGGTGAGCTCTGTCTGGTACGGCGGGGTCAGCCTCACTCCCGCCTCCTGTCCGTTGACGGTAATTTTCATCACTTCGCAGACATTCTCCGCTTTGAAAAAGGCTGCCGACGGCGTCTCATCCAGCACAACCGTCTTTCTGTAGCGGATAACTCCGGAAAAGAACGGATGCTCATCGGAAACCGGTTCCAGAACTGTCCTGTGCTCTTCGGGACTGAAATCCGGGTAGCTGACAGCGCGGACCATGGCCACATCCCAGTCGCCGGAAATATCCGTCTCCCTGAGACCTTCCAGCTGTTCTGTGAAGGAACGGTGCACCCTCGTGCAGACCTGTCCTTTTTTCTCCATCAGGACAATGGTCTCTGCCGGAGCCAGTTCCAGCTCCACCACTGTATGATCCCCGTCTGCCGCCTGGGCGATGCTCTCACAGCGATCTTCCATAGCGTCGTAACACATCAGTTCCGCCGTAACCGGCAGAGTCACGGTTCCCCGGAAGGTCTTATATGCCGATTCGTTCTGGAACACGAAGATATCCCCGTCCTTTTTATAATGATAAAAACTGAGATCCGTAAAGGTCCGGTTAATGGTGATATCACAGATTCCCTCTGCTCTCAGTATCCGGGCCAGTTCGCCCAGACGAACCACTGTACTGTGCTCCTTCACCAGAGCCATCACTTCCAGAGCCATCTCCCCTCCGCCGATCACCGCATCCGGGTACGCATCGGCAAAAAACACCGGAAAATCACCCTTCGCAGCCAGCCATGCGGCAAAATGCACCGGAATCGCTCTGGTATAGGGAACAATGAGAGCGTCAAAGACAACGCCGTTGATTTCCAGTCTGTCGTCCCTTACCGCTCCGTTGTAATCCTCCAGGTTCTCCAGCATATCCATGCAGACGATGTCAAAGTCGATCTGATTTTCCAGCAGTTCGCGGTTCACCTTCTGCATCGGCATCGCTCCTCCTACCCAGTCTGCCTCGCCGTCGTACAGTACGGCCACGGAAGCTGCATGCTGACCGCCGCTCAGCAGCTCGCACATACGGTTGGCATATTTCATCAGCTTCGCAAAATAGGGAAACTGCGGATTATTGCCTCTGGCGTAAAAATGGGGCGGGCAGTCGGGATCCGGATACTCCGCCATGGAAAACGCATGGGGAACAAGCTCATTGACTCCCTTTACCAGAAGATGGTCCAGCAGATACTTCATATCCCGCACGCCGAAATTCCAGCCGTACGCGCCGAACAGCTCGCACATTGTACGGTCTTTTTTCTTCGGGTCCAGATGACCGCTGGATGCTCCCAGTTTGCCCAGAGTATAATGATAAAATTCTCCGTCTCCGCCTGATTCGCCCATACCCTGGCGTTCCTGCACCGGAGCTCCAAACACCACCTGCTCGCCGATGCAGTCGATTCCAGCCATATCCTGGCCGGACATTGCGCGGAAATAATGAGCCGCGCCCATGCCGAAACGGCTGTGGATACCGTTGTCCTCCACAACATGGCCGATATATTCCACGCCGTGATCCCGGCACCACCGGCCGATGGCATCGCTGAAATTCTTTTTGTACAGCCTGGAAACACAGTCCATATAGTCATAGCGGATCCTGTCCTGCATTTCCTTCTCCTTACTGGCCTGGAACAGGAAAGGCAGATACCTGGTGTACTCCTCCCCGTACCGTTCCTTCAGCATTTCCTCCAGCTCGTCGCTCCAGGGAAGCGGCATTTTTTTCCTGCCCAGGGACGTATCATAGCACACTTCCTTAATGTTGCCGAACTGAGGTTCATCAGAAAAGAATCCGGCGATGGTTTTTCCGAATTCCTCCCCGTAACGGGCATAATGGGCCTCATAAACGCCCTCGATCTGGGTATGGGCGGATTCCGCGTCGATCATGTTGATGTAGGCCTCATTGCCGCCGTCCGTGCGGGTCTTAAAGATCACATAAACTGTCCACATTCCTTCCGGCAGGGAGAACCGGGCAAATCCGTCCTTCACCGTGTCGGTGAGATCCACCGTCTCCTCACGGAGCAGCCTGCCCTCCGCCGCCTTCACAGCGATCACCGCCAGAAGCCTGTTCTTCTTCCGCTCCTCCATGTTCTGCAGAGCGTCTTCGATTTCCCAGTAGCCGATCGCAGGCTTCAGCATACGGCTGATGTTTAAAGTCAGCTTCCGGTTCGGATACCCGCACACATTGGCCTTGGAACTGGCTATGTAGAGCTTTTTGCGCTCCGGATACTTTTCCTCGATCAGTCCGTTGGCATATCCCGTGGGAAAATGTTTGTCATCCAGAATCCAGACCTTCATGTCCCTTTTTTTCGCCTCGTCCAGGATGATATCCATGTCATGCCACCATCCCTCCCGGCAGAACTCATTGTGGGGACGCGCTTCCACACAGACTGCACCGATGCCGCACTCGGCAATCTTCTCCATCTCAGTGCGAAGAACCGGCTCCTCCTCGCCCCTCATCCACAAAAACGGCAAAATATGATTGTTTTTCATATCATTATGCTCCTTACTGTTTTTTATGGTTACAGTATACAGGAATCCGCAGCCAAATAATTGTATTTTTCCTCCTACATGAACAGGACAAAACCGTCCTGCCATCCGAAAAGTCCCGCGCGGACGCTTTACCATCCGTGTAGTTCCAAAAGAGAAGCCGCCGCACCAGATCGGTGCAGCGGCCCTTTTTACGGATGCTGTTCTTTTATTCCGTTCGTCTTATTTACATTTCACAGATACCGTTTTGCTCCAGGAGCCATATGCATACTTCCCGGAACCTACTTTCGTATATGCCCGCACTCTGTAGTAATACTTCTTCCCTGCCTTCAGCTTTTTATGGGTAAAAGCCGTTTTCCCGGTGGTGACTGCTTTCTTATACGTTCCGTTTTTCCCGACCTTATAGTAAACCTGATATCCTGTGGCTCCGGGAACTTCGGACCATTTCAGAGTATTTCTGTGAGTCTTTGCGGTTTTCAGAGCTGTGACCGCAGGTTTGCCAATGGGCGCCTTCGCCTTAACTGCCTTGCTGTACTTGCTCCATACCGTTTTTCCATTTGACTTAACATACGCTCTGATCCTGTAAATGTAAGTTTTTCCGGTAATGATCGTATCATCGGAGCATGTAAGAGTTCCTGCCGGCAATTTTTTGAATTTCTTCCAGGTGCCGTCCAGAGTTTTCCTGTCAATCCGATATCCTGTAGCATTCGATACAGACGACCAGGTAAGCGTAATCCCGTTGTATGCGGCGGCCTTTGCTGTCAGCACGGGCGCACTGACGGTTACAGGCTCTTCCGCTGGCTGTTTTTCTATAACAACGGCATAATCTGATGCATGGACAAAAGTAAACTCCGCAACTCCATCACCGGAGATTTCATCCTTCGAAACAGACTCCATCTTCCCTGCTGCTTTATTATAATAATACAGACTTGCGGAAAGTCCTGCGTTCTCTTTGCCAAGCTCGATGGAAAGCACCGCGGATAATCCAAATTCACCTTCATGACCAAGATGAAGCGGAACATACGGATTTTCTCCCGCTGCCTGCTTCAGAACATCCTCCGGAATATTCTGAACATCGGTGCTGACGGAGAAGTCGATGCTGCTGACCTGAACAGCGGAAATGCTTCTGCCATTCACGCTCCAGGTGATTTTTCCGCCCATATCAAATACTGCAGTGATATCTTTTCCTCTGACGTCTTCCAGTATGCTGCCCGGAACCACCGTAGTTCCGTTCATTTCTACCTCAACTGTATCGCCATCCTTCTTTTCCGCCATCTCAGCCCTGATCGCATCCCAGCCTTCTCTTCCGGCTTCGTCTTTGATGAACGGCTTTCCGGTCTCCGGCGCGGTCTCTCCGCCGCCGGACGGATTTTCCAGCTTCGGAATTGAAGCTGTATACTGATCTCCGCATCTGGTGCAGGTATATGTCAAAATACCTTCGCTGACGGTGGTAGGCTGTAATGTCACCTGGCTGGTATAGTTATGGCCAAGCGCAGGTATGCTTTCTGTATAAGAATCCCCGCAGGAACAGCTGTAGGTTGTCACGCCGGCCTCCGTACAGGTGGCTTCTTTCGTCACTGTGCTGGTGTAAACATGCTCATGAGATTCCTGAGGCAGTTTAGGAATAGTTTCTGTATAGCTGCTTCCGCAACGGCTGCAGGTGTAGGTTCTTTCACCTTCTGTATCCACTGTAGGAGCTTTTGTAACCGTTCCGGTATCCCAGCTATGGCCCGTTGCTTCTATTTCTTCCGTTCTGGTTGTCCCGCATACGCTGCAGGTGTATTCCCTGGTTCCTGCTTCGGTACAGGTCGCTGCTTTAGTGATTTTTCCATCATCCCAGCTGTGACCTTTGGCAGGAATCGATACGCTCTCGCTCTCCAGACCGCATTTCGTACAGGTCGCCCCTTTAACTCCGGCTTCCGTACAGGTAGGCTCTTTGATTACCTTTTCTTCACTCCAGCTATGGCCTTCTGCTTCTATTTCTTCGGTTCTGGTGGCCTTGCATACGCTACAGGTGTATTCCTTGACTCCTGCTTCCGTACACGTCGCTGCCTTGGTGATTTTTCCATCATCCCACTTGTGGCCTGCTGCTTCTATTTCCTCCGTCCTGGTTGTCCCACATACGCTGCAGGTGTATTCCTTGATTCCCGCTTCGGTACACGTCGCTGCTTTGGCGATTTTTCCATCATCCCACTTGTGACCTGCTGCTTCTATTTCCTCCGTCCTGGTTGTCCCACATACGCTGCAGGTGTATTCCTTGATTCCCGCTTCGGTACACGTCGCTGCTTTGGTGATTTTTCCTCCATCCCAGCTGTGACCTTTGGCAGAAATTTCGCGTACACTGCCCGGCTTTATCTCACCGCATACACTGCAGTGAATAGACTCCTGACCATTTTCGGTACACGTCGCATCCTTATCCACAGTATAGGTTTCATTCCACTTATGGTCCGTTAATCCTATTTCCTCGGTCTTCGTATCCGCGCATACGCTGCAGGTATATTCCACAATTCCTGTTTCTTTACACGTTGCAGCTTTGGTAATCTTTCCCTCATCCCAGCTGTGACCTTTAGCAGGAATCGGTACGCTGTCGCTCTCCAAACCGCATTTGATGCACGTTGCCCGTTTCACTCCGTCTTTCGTACAAGTAGGCTCTTCGATTACCTCTTCTTCACTCCATTCATGGCCTTCAGCAGGAATTACTACACTGTCGCTCTTCAAACCGCATTTGGTGCACGTCGCCTGTTTAACTCCGTTTTCCGTACAGGTAGGCTGCTTGATTACCTTTTCTTCACTCCATTCATGGCCTGTTGCTTCTATTTCTTCGGTTCTGGTGGCCTTGCACACACTGCAGGTGTATTCCATAACTCCAGCATCGGTACACGTCGCAGGTTTGGTAATCTTCCCCTCGCCCCAACTGTGATCTGTCTTCGGAATCACCCGTTCACTGTTTTCTTTCTTTTCCTGACATCTCTTACAGTGAATAGATTCTTCACCTTCCTGTGCGCAGGTCGCTTCCCTGTCCACTGTATAGGTATCTGACCAATCATGATTTAATGCTTTAATTTCTTCACTCTTAGTCGTCTGGCACTTAGTACATGTGAACACTTTCGTTCCTGCTGTGGTACAGGTAGCCTCCTTGGTGATCTTTCCGCTGTCCCAGCTGTGACCTTTGGCAGGAATTTTTTCTATACTCTCCGGATTTATCTCACCGCATACACTACAGTGAATAGACTTCTGTCCCTCTTCTGTACAGGTTGCTTCTTTGTCCGTTGTATAATCGCTTTCCCAAGTATGAACATGAGCCTTTGCCTCCACAGTAAAAGTTTCTATAGAAGTGGATACATACATACTCACATCATAAGAGTCATCCATCCAGGTCTTATTATAATATACTGAAATATATTCTCCCGTATCACCCTGTGCAGCCGTGCATTCATATGTATCATACGCACCCGAACGGCTGAATCCCGAAAAGGTTCCCGAATCAAATTTCATTTTGGCAGAATAGGTTCCATTTTCATTAGAAATCAACTGATATATTTCACTGGTATCGGTCGAGGTCATTGTACGATGAACCCTTATGGTATACGCTTCCCCTTCTTTTACCTTATTAGGAGAAAAACTAAGTGTATTATAGTAATCCGTTCCCTCAGATATAATATAGGGAATCCCAACACTGGTCAGCAAATTCGAACGATCTTCGAGATTAGAAGGCAATTTGGACGCATCCAGAGAATTTACAAAACGATTCCCCGATTCATCCACCGTCCAGGGTCCCTTCACCGGCAAAGATACCACCTGCCCGGAATCTGCTGCAACCTTCAAAGTCTGAGGAAGAATAGCCGCGATCTTTTTCAGACTTTCTGTATCCGACAGAGTTTTATATATCGTATAATCACTGATGCCGGTTTCTACACTGGTAATATAGGAGTTCTCATAATTCGTAATATCCTGAAAATCAACCGTATACTGAAGCTTTGCCGGAGAAGATGTAGCTATGTCTACAAGCCCGGTAATTTCAACCCTGTAACTATCCGTATAATAACTGCTGGAATAATCCGAAGGCTGAATAAAGTTAAGTATCGAAGCCCCATTCTGGGATTCGATCTTCAGCCTCTTGTTTCCTGTCGTGCATTCATCAGAGTGACTCGTCGTCAGGTTCGTTATGATAACCGTCACTGCGCTGCTCTCTGTGCACTTCACCACAGAAGGATTCAGCTCTACTGTCCACGAACTCTGAGTCGGATCAACTAATTTAGCCGGCATGATACCTGGAGCAGGAAATGCAACAAATGCTTTTTCATATGCATTCCCTTTTGCTACATCCTTACCAATAGCAACATCTCCTGAATAACCGAACTGCACATCAGATAAAACACTGCCGATAAGAGCATAACGATGTCCTATTGTATCCCAGTCATTCTCCTCAAAAGAATAACCTTCATTCATCCAATTGGTAATAGCTCCACAGGGAGTAAGAGCCGTACCCCATGCTATAATATTATGCTTCACAGGAACGCCTTCATCCCAGAGCTCCTGAGGGAAATCAGCAGGTTTCTTGGAACTATCCACTTCATGGGCAAAATCGAAATTACGAATCAACGCCTGCACCTGCAGAGAATCCGAATGCTGAGAAACAGCTTTCAATGAATCCACGCCTACCAGCCAGCGATAAAAATTCGTCATAGCCGTCATAACCTTATGGGTATCCTCTGTCAGTTCTCCACGTTCATAAGGAGCTTTAACAGAAGCCGGCTTTTTATACCAGCTCGCTTCATTTCCATCCAAATATGTCGCCCCTGCAAGCATCGCCTCGGAATATCGATTCGCAACCTCCTGCACAGTACGACCCTTAAATGTATCAAACTCCGCAGCATCATAGACAACCGTCTCTGTATCGGTAAACAGTTCCTCAGAGGAACCATCCTCGAATTCCTCTGCCGCCGCATCATCTGCAAACAATTCTTCAGAATTCTCTTCCGGCACTTCCTCCGGACTCTCAGAATCTGCCTCTTCGTCAGAATTAACCAATTCCTCGGAAATATCCAATTCCTGCTGACCTGCTTCTGTCGATTCCTCCAAATCGACAACGTCCTCTGCCGATTCCTCCAAATCAGCAACGTCCTCCGCTGATTCCTCCAAATCGACAGCATCTTCCGCCGCAGATCCTGCCTCAGCTTCCGTGATCTCCTGAATCACCTCATTCGCCGGACTCTCTTCCTCATAAACATACCCCGCACTGTCATTCGAAGAAAAATCATCCGTAAATGCAAACGCATTCTGCGGAATCGCCAGTCCCAGAACCAGAGTCAGGCTGAGCATTTTCCCCTTCCATTTCGCCATCTTTCGCCTTTTCATTCTTTTTTCTCCCCTTCCTTACGAACTCTATCCCATTCAGGATAAAATGGCTTTTTTCCATTAACATTTGTATTTTAATTCTGTTTTCTATAAAAGTAAATAATGCAAAATGCAAAACGGCATTAATATTCTTTCAGAATGCATATTTAGAAACAACAAAAGACGGATGACACAATTCAGCATCATGTCATCCGCCCTGTAAGATTATTTACCGAAATATTTCTTTTTCAGGTTCCTCTCATTATCAAATAAACCCGGAAAAATTCCTGCTCATTTATCAATACTTTACTCTCGATATCCAATTCATCCCAAAGCATACGTCAGATAAAAATATACTTCAGGACAAACAGCACCGCCAGCACATACATCAGCGCACTGATCTTCTTACTCTTCGCCTTTCCGGTTATCACATTGATCACCACATAGGAGATCACTCCCATGGAAATGCCCTCGGAAATACTGTACATGAAGGGCATGGCGATCATACAGATATAGCAGGGAATCGCTTCCGTATAATCCGAAAAATCAAGCTTCGTAATGGACGTCATCATAAGAAAGCCTACTACCACCAGTGCCGGAGCGGTGGCAAAAGACGGAATCGACAGGAAAATAGGCGATAAAAACAGGGACAGGCCAAACAAAACAGCGGATACTACGGCAGTAAGTCCGGTCCTGCCTCCCTCAGCCACACCTGCCGCGCTTTCCACGAAGGTAGTGGTAGTGGAAGTTCCGAACAGAGCGCCCACGGAGGTACCTACAGCGTCAGACAGAAGAGCGCCGCGGATCCTGGGAAGCTTTCCGTCCTTATCCAGCATATCCGCCTTGGAGGCCACACCGATGAGGGTCCCGAGAGTATCAAACATATCTACAAAAAGAAAGGCAAAAAGCACTACCACAAATTCCAGTGAGAACACTCCCGAAAAGTCCACCTTCAGGAACGTGGAACTCATATCCGGGATTCCGAAACCGCCGGAAAGATCCGGAAACATGCTGAAAAATCCTGCTGCCGCGTCCGGACGGTAAATCCCCGCCAGCTGACAGAGCATACCCAGAATCCATGTGATGATAATTCCCCAGAGAATATTTCCTTTTACATTCTTCACCACCAGAATCCCCGTGATCAGGATTCCCACCAGAGCCAGAACCACCGTAATTCCCTCGCTGAAGAACGTTCCGGCTTCAATGGAGCCTTTAAAGGAATACAGAGATACCAGAGTAGAGCTGTCCACCACAATCTTGGCGTTCTGCAGACCGATGAATGCAATGAACAGTCCGATTCCCACAGACACCGCATGCTTTAAATTCATGGGAATCGCGTTAAAAATCGCTTCACGCACATTTGTCAAAGACAGTACAATAAATACGATACCTTCCAGAAATACTGCCGCCAGAGCCATCTGCCAGGAATATCCCATCTGAATGACCACCGTATAGGCAAAATAGGCATTCAGCCCCATGCCGGGCGCCAGCACAAAGGGATAATTGGACAAAGCCGCCATCAGAAGCGTAGCCACCAGCGCAGACAGGGCAGTAGCCGTAAACACCGCTCCGCTGTCCATTCCCGATGCCGAAAGAATATTCGGGTTCACAGCCAGAATGTAGGCCATTGTCATAAATGTAGTAACGCCGGCGATGATCTCCGTTTTCACATCCGTATGGTTCTCTCTCAGATGAAAGGTTCTCTCGAGAAAACCGGTTTCTCCTTGTTTCTGCATGTTCTTTCCCTCCTGATTGAATCGTAGGCCGCCGCACAAATCCGGCAGCAGTTTTACAGAAGAAGCTTCCAGCCAACCGTCCTTTCACTTCTCAGGCTTAAAAATATTCTGCTTTTGCAGATATTTCCAGACACATCATAACTTTTTTTCAACAAAAATGCAACCACCTCTTCTTTTTGTTCTGAAAAAAGTTCATATTTCACTCCATTATCTGAACTCAATCTCCCCAGATTTACTTTTAAAATTCATCACGCTCCGGCTTTCCATAAAAATAATATCCGGCTGTACAGCCAGGCGGCGAAAAGACATTTCTCCCGCCCAAACGCAAACCGCCGCGAAAGGAAGATCTCCTCCGAGATAAAATATCTCTCAAATTTCAGGAAATCATTCATTCCGCAGCGGTCTTTCTTCAATATTCCGTTGCGCCTGCAGCACAGTTCCTGTAACTGCAAACAATAATTTTTCTGATGCTGACGAATTCTTTTTCCAATAAAAGTTTTCGCCCTCTTCATCCGTCAGTCTGTGACTACGCCCTTCTGAAGCATCACGTTAGCGTACAGAGCGGATTCTCCCGTGGCGATAATGGCATAGGCCGTCTTCGCTTCCTCATAAAACGCGAAGCGCTCGATATTTCCCACAGCGGCCGCGCCTCTGTCATCATACTTTGACACAATTTCCTTATAGGTGTCCCAGATCGGCGTTTCCACGTCATCCCCGGGCATGACTTCCATAAGGTTCACCGGATGCTCCACATAAGTGTCCAGGGGAAACAGCTGCAGAATGGCGTCCAGAAGCTCCGGAACCCCATGTCCGTCGCAGCGGATCACAATAGCGTTCTTTCCCATGGATTCCGCCGGAAAGTTTCCGTCAGAAATGACAAGCCTGTCGCTGTGTCCCATCTCCGCCAGAACCTTCAGAAGCTCCGGTGAAAGAATTTTCGGAATTCCCTTTAACATTTGATTTTCCTCCTCGTAAAAAACAGCTCCGTCAGAAAAAGGACCGGGATGCGCTCCCGGTCCCTTCCGTTTTCATAATATCAGCGATGCATGGTACAGAATTGTACCGGCCTCTCCGGACCCCGACGGCTCCGGAGACATTCTCTTCAGATCTTCACTCCGCTTTCGGCGTCAAAGATTAGTCATAAAGGTTGGGAGCGATCTCATCGCTTTCCATATTCTCTGCATTGTACCAGTAACCCTGAGTGGGAACATCCTCAACTTCTTCGCCGTTGGCGATTCTGGTAAGAACGTCAACAGTGGTGATACCCATAGCCAGAGGAGACTGTGTAACTGCGCCGAACATTGTTCCGTCAGCGATAGCAGCCTTGATGGTGGAGCCGGCGTCGAAGCCTGCTGCCAGAATGGAGGTCTCGGGATCGCTGCCCAGTACGCCAAGGTTTCCGTTAGCGGTAAGGATACCTTCTGCCGCTACCTGGTTGGAACCGAAAACGCCGATGGTGTCTTCTTTGTTCAGGATGTTGGAAGCCTCTGTAGCGCACAGCTCAACGGTGGTCTGAGCGGGAACCGCAACTTCGATGATGATGTTTGCGGAAGCCTCGTCTCCGGCGTCGGAGCAGTTGCTTACATAGTACTCGTTACCGGTAACTGCTACGGTATTTCCGTCAGCGGTGGCAAGCTCGATGAACTTGTCAATGAAGCCAAGGCCGCGGCTGGTGATGGACTCGGAAGTAGCTTCCTGGTTTACTTCGCCGATACGAACGGGAGCCTCAGCCGCCGCGATCTTGTCCTTCAGAGCTGCGTACAGATTCTCAGCCGCGGTAGCGCCTGCGCCGTAGTTATCAGTAGCGATGGTAGCGTATACGGATCCTTCCGGAGCATTGGGAACACCGGAGTCAAAGCATACAACCGGGATGCCGGCGTCCTTGGCCGCCTGAAGAGCGTCCAGAACCGCTTCCTGGTCGCAGGCTGCAAGACCGATTCCGTCGGGTTTCTTGTTGATCGCGTCATTGAGCATCTGAACCTGATCAGCGATATCGGACTCTGCGTTCGGGCCGTTGGAATTAGCGGTAACGCCGAGAGCCTCTTTCTCGGAATCGATACCCTTCACTGCTGCCTGCCAGTAGGAGGACTGATAGCTCTTTACGATGATCTCGAAGGTGTAATCTCCGTTGGCGGTCAGTTCTTCTGCAGAAACGACGGTTGCTCCAACCATGGACACTGCCATAACAGCTCCCAGCATTGTTGCTAAAACTTTCTTCTTCATGTTTTACCTCCTGTTTTTTATTAATTTTTCTATATGAAG
This sequence comes from uncultured Lachnospiraceae bacterium, assembly GCA_947626985.1. GTDB lineage: Bacteria > Bacillota > Clostridia > Lachnospirales > Lachnospiraceae > Blautia_A. Next base: position 60,988 of record CANQUG010000003.1, read on the forward strand.
TCCCTGTGACTTACATATCGTTTTTACCGTGCCTATTTCACTTCCCGTCTCTTCTTGATCACGTCGATCATAACCGCGCCGATCAGCACCAGACCGGTGATGTTCTGCTGCCAGTTGGCCGTCAGGCCGATGAAGGGAAGTCCCGTCTTCAGCAGACAGATCACCAGCACGCCCAGAAGAGAGCCTGTCACCGTGCCCGCTCCGCCGGATGCGGACACGCCGCCGATGATGGCGCCGCCGATGGCCTCCAGCTCAAACCCCGCTCCGGTACCCGGCTGAACGGTGGAGAACACCGCCGAATAAGCGATGGCCGCCAGACCGGCAAAGGTTCCGGAAATCACGTAGGCCAGAATATGATAGGCCTTTACATTAACGCCGGACAGTCTGGCCGCTTCCTTGTTGCTTCCGATACCGATGGTATAACGCCCCACCTTCGTATGATTCAGCACGAAGGACATCACCAGCACCAGGATCACCACCCAGATGATACCGATGGGAATCTTGGTGTTGGACGCGGTGGACAGCTTGAAAATATTCCGGAACCATCCCCCCGGCTGAATGGCCGTGGGCCAGGTGATTCCAAAACCGCCGACGATAATGGAGCCGAGCCCTCTGGTGATCATGCAGGTACAAAGAGTCACCAGGAAGGGCGGAATATCCATAAGAGCCACCAGACAGCCGTTCAGAAGACCGATGGCCGATCCAAAGAGCACCGTCACCAGCATTCCCGCCCACACCGGCACATGATAGAAGGAGATCAGATAGCCTCCCACCAGGGAATAGCAGATCAGGCCCGTGCCGATGGAAAGATCCACGCCTCCGGTGATCAGAGGGAAGGTAACGCCGATGGACATCAGCACAATATAATAGGAATAATCCAAAATACTTACAAAGGTCGTATATTTCCTGAAATTGGGACTCATCAGGGAGAAAAAGATAAACAGCCCCACGATTACCAGGAGAACCACAAACTTCTGTCCTCCCAGCCTATCCAGTGAAGATTTCGTCTTTCCCGCCGTCCCGTTCCGATTCGCCATGATTGTTCCCCCTCCCTAACTGATCTCTCTCGTAGCCAGATTCATGATCTTTTCCTGCGTGGCCTCCGCGATATCCAGCTCGCCGGTGATCTTTCCTTCACACATGACGACGATACGGTCGCTCATACGCAGAATCTCAGTCATCTCAGAGGAAATCATGATAATCGCCTTGCCCTCGGAGGCAAGCCTGTTCATCAGCTTGTAAATCTCATTCTTCGCCCCTACGTCGATGCCTCTGGTGGGTTCATCGAAAATAAGGATGTCGCTGTTGCGGGCCAGCCATTTGGCGATAACCACCTTCTGCTGGTTTCCGCCGGAAAGGTTCACCACCAGCTGATCCACCCCGGGAGTCTTGGTAGCCAGGGAGTCCACATACTGCTGGGCCACCTGATTCTCCTTCTTCTTATTGATGAAGATCCCGTTCAGAAATTCCTTCAGGGTGGCGAGCGTGGTATTTTCGGCGATGGTTTTCTGAACCACGATCCCGAACCGCTTCCGGTCCTCGGACAAGTATCCGATACCGTGCTTTACCGCGTCCTCCGGGCTATTTATGACAACCTTCTCCCCGTTCACATAAATATCCCCGCTCTGCTTGGGGTCCGCCCCGAAGATGGCCCTGGCCGTCTCCGTACGTCCCGCTCCCATCAGGCCGGAAAATCCCAGAATCTCTCCCTTATGAAGCTGGAAGCTGACATTCTGCACCATCTTCCCCGCATTCAGATTCTCCACACGGAGAACCACAGGAGCCCCTTCGGGGACCATGCTCTTCGTCTTGGGATCCTCGTAGATCACACGGCCCACCATCATGTTGATGATATCGTTCTTCGTACACTGGGACGTGATCAGTGTCCCTACATAGGTGCCGTCCCGCATGACCGTCACCCGGTCCGTGATGACCTTGATCTCATCCATACGGTGAGAGATATAGATAATCCCCAGCTGCTGCTCCCGCAGATCCCGGATGATCTTAAACAGCTCGTCGATCTCCGCCTCCGTAAGAGCCGCGGAAGGCTCGTCAAATACGATCACCTTCGCCTCATGGGAGATGGCCTTGGCAATCTCGCACATCTGCTGTTTTCCGACGGTGAGATTGCTCATGGTCTCCGTGGGATCGATATCGATGTTCAGCCTCCGGAACAGCTTCGCGGCTTCCTCGTTCATCTTTTTGTCATCGATGGCAATCCCTTTTTTAAACTCTCTTCCGATAAATATGTTCTGGGCAACCGTCAGATGGCCGAGCATGTTCAGCTCCTGATGCACGATCACGATGCCGGCCTCCTGGGCTTCCCTGGTATTATGAAATTCTACTTCCTTTCCTTCAAAGGTGATGGTTCCGGAATCCTTGGTATAGATGCCTGTAAGAACCTTCATCAGCGTGGATTTTCCGGCGCCGTTCTCACCCATCAGGGCATGCACTTCTCCCCTGCGGACCTCCAGATCCACGTGATCCAGCGCATGTACGCCCGGGAATGATTTGTCGATTCCCTTCATCGTCAAGATTACTTCGCCCATGTTATTACCTTAGCCTTTCTGAACTAATTCTTACGGCGTCTGCCCAGTACGTCAAAATATACTGCCGCGATAACAATGATTCCCGTGATGATTAGCTGATAGTTCTTATTCAGGCCCAGGGCCAGAATGCCTTCCTGCAGAAGGGCGATGATGAACACGCCGATCACCGTACCGCTGATGGACGCAAGACCGCCGGCCATGGACGTACCGCCCATTACGCATCCGGCGATGGCCTCGTTATTGTACTGATCGCCGTATCCCGGCTGAACCGTGGTGTAGGCGGCTACATAGAAGATCGCCGCGATCCCCACCAGAGTGCCGCAGATCACGTAGGCGGCCATCTTCCAGCGCTTCACGTTTACGCCGGAAAGCCTCACCGCCTCGGTGTTGCTTCCCAGGCAGAGAATATACCGGCCGATCTTCGTCTTATTCAGAATCACCGCGCAGAGAATGGCGAAGGCCAGGAAAATAAACAGACCAACGGGGATGTTCCCGATCTTGATCAGGTTTCTGTACCAGCCCTCCGCGGAACTGGACTGGGGCCAGCTCACAGACTGGGTCTTGGTAAAGACGGACGCGGTGCCCTTGGCGATATTCATGCTGGCCATGGATACGATAAACGGAGGAATATCCCAGTAGGCTACCAGATATCCGTTAAAGCATCCGAACAGGAATCCCACAAACACACTGATGATCATGGCCGGAACCATGGGGACTCCGTAGCTGGTGAGACAGTAGCCCGAAATCAGGGCGCAGCAGAACATCACCGGGCCGATGGAGAAATCGATGCCGCCCGTAGCGATGACAAAGGTCACCCCCAGGGACAGAAAGCCCAGAAAATATACGTAGTTCATAGCGCTCAGGATACGGGAATAGCTGAGGAACGTAGGGCTCGTGATGGCAAAGCCTATGTACATGACAATGAGCACACAGACCAGCAGGATCCTGTTCAGGCCTATTTTTTTCACAAGCGGGTTTCGTTTTAAAGCTTCCATTTTCTTCCCTCTTTCTTTCCTCCCAATCGTGATCCATCTGTTCCTGAAGGACAAATCGATCCGCTGCTGTTATCAGGCTTTTCCATCGCTGCCGCACACTTTGATCTTCTCTTTTACCAGGGCGCAGACGTAATCCATGGCTGCAGCTCCGTATTTCTTGGGATCAAAGGCGTCCGGATTCGCTTTCAGGAAGTCCTTCACGCCGTTGCTGTAGGCGATCCTCAGCTCTGTGGCAAAATTCACCTTGCTGATGCCTCTGCGGATACAGTCCTTCACCGCCTCATCGGGCACTCCGGAAGCCCCATGAAGCACCAGGGGGATGGAAACCGCCTTACGGATCTGGGAAAGTCTCTCCACATCCAGCTTCGGCACTCCCTTATATACTCCGTGGGCCGTGCCGATAGCCACCGCCAGAGATGTGATGCCGGTCTCCGCCACAAACTTCACTGCGTCGTCCGGATCCGTGTAGCCGGGATCATCGCAGACCAGATCGTCCTCCTTGCCGCCTACCTTGCCCAGCTCAGCTTCCACCGGAATGCCGCATGGCCTGCAGGCGTCCGCCACCCGCTTCGTAACGGCGATATTATCCTCGAAGGCTTCCTTCGATCCGTCGATCATGATAGAGGTATAGCCTGTGCGAAGGGCCTGCATGGCCAGCTCGAAGCTGCTGCCGTGATCCAGATGAAGGGCTACGGGAACGGAGGCTTTCTCTGCCGCCGCCTTCACATTCGCGTAATAAAGGGGAAGCCCCGCATACTTCACTGTGGAGGGCGTGGTCTGAAGGATTACCGGCGCCCGAAGCTCCTCCGCGGCCCGGATCACAGCCATCACCATCTCCATGTTCTCTACGTTAAAAGCTCCTATGGCATATCCGTTCTGATCTGCCAGAGCCATCATCTGTTCTGATGTTACAAATGCCATTTTATTTTACCGCCTTTCCTGAAATCACAGCATGCGCGGCAATCCGCCTTCCCACGGAAGCACTCCGGCACGGGACACGGGAAGCCCCCTGCCTCTCCATGAGCTTTTTTCGGAATTGTCTGTGATTCCCTGCTTTTCTTTGATTTGTATTATATTTATCTCTTTCTTTTATTTATTGACTTCGCTTTTAAAAAGCGAACCGTTTCGTTTTCTGTTTTCCATTATGCCACATTTCTTCTTTCCCGTCAATTTTTATCTATGGGAAAAATGTGAAAAAAGATAGAATAATATTCACTTTTCTGCCAAATAGGACAATCCCCCGGCCAGAGCCTCCTATTTCACGATCACGCCGTCCTCATCCCACAGATCATGCCAGTCCTTTGCCCCCGGCCAGAGGAACACCTGGCCTTTTACCAGACGGTTGTTCTTCTCCAGAGAAGCGATGATGTTCATCTCCTCCTCTGTCAGAGGCTCGGTGATGGTAGATTCCAGATTGCTGATGTAGTTTTTCTCGTGAATGGAGAAGGGAATGGGGATCTGTCCCCTCTGCACCGCCCATTTCAGACACACGATGGCGGGATGCACCCCGTGGGCCTGAGCGATGGCCTTCATCTCAGGAAGCTCCATGTCCGCGATATCTCCCTCCTCGATATCCCGTTCCGGCCTTTTCGGAGAACCCAGAGGCATATAGCCGATGGGCTGAATATCATGAGCCACCAGATAATCGAAGATTTCCTGCTGCTGGAAGCAGGGATGGAATTCGGACTCGCACACGACAGGCCGGATGCGGAATTTGTCAATGACGGCCTCCAGCTTGGGAATGGTCATATTGGAAATTCCGATGTGCCGGATCAGTCCTTTGTCCACAAGGGCCTCGCACTGACGGTAGGTGTCCATGAACTCCTCCACGGAGAACGGCCTGGAATCCGGGTTGCGGGAATCCACGTCGCAGAAGGGCGCATGATAGTTGGGGAACGGCCAGTGAATAAAGAATATATCAATATAATCACATTTCAGATCCGCAATGCTCTGCCTGCAGGATTTCTCCACGTCACGGTGCATATCGTTCCAAACCTTGGTCATAATGCAGAGATCCTTTCTCTCCACTGCCCCTTCCTCAAAGGCCGCCTGGAAGACCTCTCCGATCTCCTTCTCGTTTCCGTAGCAGGCGGCGCAGTCAAACATACGGTATCCCGCCCGGATGGCTCCCGCCACAGCGCCGGAAACCTCCTCCGGAGTAAAACGGTCGGAGCCGAAGGTGCCCATACCGATGCAGGGGACCTGGTCTCCTGTGCTCAATGTAATCTTCGGGATTTTATTTGGATCAACAGACATGTAAAAATACCTCCTTTACCTGTTTTTATATGTGTTTTTTTAGAAATCTGCCGCGCCGGCTCAGGCTTCACTGTCAATCAGGATTTTTCCTCTCACCAGCCCCGGAGTTTTGTACATCTCAAAGGCCGTATCGATCTGAGAAAGAGGAATCTTTTTGAAAATGAAGGAATCGTCAAATTTCAGTTCGCCGGTCTTATAATAATGGGCCGTCAGCTCCCATTCGTCCCCCGGGAAGGGAGCGGAATAGCTCATCCAGGAGCCTGTGAGATAAAATTCCTTCCGGTTGATATTTTCCCATTCCTCCACAGTGAAGGTCAGATCTCTGGTGGGAGTTCCGATAAAGCATACCTGGGATTTATTTCCCGCAATCCGAAAGGCCAGCTTCATGGTAATGGTATTTCCGGCGGTTTCATACACGTAATCAAAGCCTCTGCCGCCGGTGATGGATTTCACTTCCTCCATAAAGCCTTCCCGGCCCGAATTTACACCGTAATCGGCGCCAAGCTTCTTTGCCAGATCCAGACGCTCATCCAGAATATCAAAAACCGTAACGGTCTTCGCCCCGAAAATACGCGCCCACTGAGCGGTCATCATGCCGATGGTCCCACCACCCAGAATGGCTACGTTTTTTCCGCCTTTATAATCCAGTCTGCGCAGTCCGTGAAGGGCCACCGTGGCAGGTTCAAAGGAAGCGCCTTTCTCAAAGCTCACCTCATCGTCAAACCTGATAGCATTCTTTTCGGGAACTGCCACATATTCCGCGAAGCTTCCGAATTCCCTGGAACCGATAAAGCTGTAATGCTTGCAGAGGGAATAGTTGCCCTTCTGACAGTCCTCGCATTTCATGCAGGGAACCAGGGGAATTCCCGCCACCCGGTCGCCCGGCTTCAGGGTAGTCACCCCTTCGCCCACCTCCTCCACGGTCCCGGAAAATTCATGTCCGAGGATATTCGGGAAAAAGTGACAGGCGTCTCCGTTTACCCGGGGAACATCCGAACCGCAGATTCCGGTATATTTTACTTTAATGAGAACCTTCCCCGGAGCTGCCTGGGGTTTCTCCACCTCCTCATAACGAATGTCGTTTTTTGCGTGTACTACTCCAGCTTTCATATCTGTCTCCTTATCTGATAAAATTTTATTTACAGCGTCAAAAGCCTGAATCCACGGTATGCCTGCATACCAGTGGATGAGAGGCTTTATGATCCTGGCGTCATCATATTATGCGCTTTTCGCCGCGCGGGAAACGGGACCGGCAAAGAGGGCTCACAGCCGTCTTTTTCGATGAACGGACAACACCTTCCTCCGGCAGTTTCCGCTCCGTGCGTCAAAGCTTATACTTTGAAAACGTCCCCTTTAAATCCTCATAGAGCTCCAGATACAGTTCCATATACCTCCGGTAGATCCTGTGGTTCGCTTCATCCGGCTCCTGGATCCGTGTAATGGCGATCGTGCGATTTACGGCTTCCTCATAATCCTTATAAATCCCGCAGCCTGTTCCCGCCAGAAGCGCTGCGCCCAATGTGGTGGCCGTGTCAGACGCCGGAACCCGAATGGTCTTTCCGGTCACGTCCGCCTTGATCTGCGTCCACAGCCGGGAATTGGAGGCGCCGCCCATGGCGTTGAGAGCCCCCGCCTGGACTCCGGCTTCCCCGGCCGTGCGGAGATTATGCTCCAGAGAAAAGGCCACGCCTTCCAGAACAGCGCGGATCATATGTCCCCGCGTCTTATTAAAAGAAAGCCCGTAAAACACGCCTTTCGCATCAGGATCCCAGATGGGGGAGCGTTCCCCTGCCATATAGGGAAGGAAGATCACGCCTTCCGCTCCCGGCGGAATCTGCTCCGCCTCCCGGGTCAGTTCATCAAAGGTGAAATCCGGCCCGAATTCCTGGCGGAACCATTTCAGCGCCCCGCCTCCTCCCACGCTTCCTCCCTGAAGCAGCCATTTTCCCGGAACCACATGAGGAGAAAGGATCAGCTTTTTGTGAGCGGCGGCCCTTTCCATGCAGATGCTCATCCCGCCGGCCTGACCGCCCTGCTCCTGTGTTTCTCCTGCTCTGTAAACCCCCGCTCCCAGAGTTCCGCAGGCGGCGTCCAGACCTCCGGCCACCACAGGCGTGCCCTCCCTGAGACCGGTCAGCCGGGCAGCTTCCTTCTCCACGGTCCCCACCACACGGTCGCAGGGATAAAGAGGAGGCATCAGATCCACGAAAAGTCCCAGTTCCTCCGCCAGAGCTTCGTCATAGCACAGATGCTCCATGTCAAAAAAATGGATTCCATAGCCCTGAGAAAGGTCCTGGCTCATAACCCCTGTGAGTTTCCAGACGATATAACTGTTGCTCTGGAGAAATTTCCATGTCTTTTCAAAAATCTCCGGATGCTCTTCTTTAAACCAGAGCATTTTCGGGGTGGAATAGCCGGGAAGAAAATCATTTCCCGCCGTCCGGAAAATCCGGTCCTCCCCGATTTCCTCCTTCACGCGGGTACAGATATCCCGGGCTCTGGTGTCCATCCAGATGGGCGTGCGCGCCAGCACTTTCCCCTGCCAATCCACCGGGATGGCCGACCAGCTCTGTCCATCCACGCCGATTCCGCAGATGTTTTCCGGACGGACGCCTTCCACGGATAACACCTCCCGGATCCCCAGACAGATGGCCTCCCACCATTCCTCCGGGTCCTGCTCCGCCCAGCCGGGCCGGGGATAATAGACCGGATAGGGCTGAGCGGACTGCGCCAGCACGGTCCCATCCTCGTCAAACACCGCCGCCTTGCATGCGGAGGTCCCCAGATCAATTCCCAGCAGCAGCCTTTTTTCCTGTATGTTTTTCATATCGCTCCTTCCCGCGCATTAGCAGGCACGAAAGAAATCGTCCCGCGCACTGACCGCAGACGAAAATAAAATCTTCCTGCACACTGAACGCCAGGCGACAAAGAAATCTTCCTGCACACTGAACGCCAGGCGGCAAAAAAACTTCCCGCCGCCTCTTCAGCATCCCAAACGGATTACCCGAGAAACCTTATGGAGTTTCCCTCCTGAATTCTGGTCCCCATAATAATTTCCACAGGCATTTCCGATTTTTTCTCGTTAAATTTCTTCTCGCCGGTTTTTTTTTCACGCGAATTCTCTATCCGCTCCAGAAGCAGCTCCACCGCCTTTTCGCTCATCTCTCTCATGGGCTGAACCACCATATACATCTTCGGATCCACCACCTTGGAAAGAATCAGATCGTCGAAACCCAGCATGGAAATATCCTCCGGACAGCGGAAGGACGATTCCTTCACCGCCATCACCGCCCCCAGAGTGATCTCATAATTTGTCATAAAAACAGCCGTCGGCCGGTTATTCAGCTCCAGAAGCTCCTTCATGCTCTGATACCCGAAATCCATGGCATGCCGCCCGCACTTCCTGTACTCGGCGGGAACGGGAAGCCCCGCCTGCTCCATGGCCTCCAGAAAGCCTTTATACCGCTGGATTCCCGTATATTCCACCTGAGAGCAGATCACAGCGATCTTCTCATGCCGGTTATCCAGCAGAAGACGCATGGCCCGGAATGCCGCCATGCGGTTATCAATCTTTACGCAGTCATGCTCCTCATCCATCAGAGAACGGTCCATCAGAACCACGGGAATGCCCGCGTCCCTGGCGGGTTTTAAAAAGGCCGAATGATCCGCCACCGGAACCACGATGATCCCGTCCACCTTTTTATTCACCAGAAAGCGGAGACTCTGCGCCTCCACCTCCTCATCCTCGCTGGAATCACAGATCAGCATGCCGTATCCCAGGCTCCGCAGAGCCTCTCCGATATATTTCAATAAAGTGCCGTTAAACAGACTTTCAATGCTGTAAACCAGAACTCCCACGGTTTTCGTCTTATTGGTCACCAGACCTCTGGCGATCTCGTTGACCTCATAGTGCAGCTCCGAGATGGCGGCCTGCAGCTTCACCCTGTTCTCCGGAAGGACATTTCCGCCGTTCAGATACTTGGAAATTGTAGCAACGGACAAACCGGTTCTTGCTCTGATATCACGTATTGTAGCTGGCATTCCATCTCCTTTCTTCGTTCTTCGGAACGAACCGTTTCGCTCTGTTATCAGGATAATTATAAGCATTGCAAATGGAAAAAAAAAGTGATATTATGGACAAAACATAGGAGAATATTCACTTTTTTCTGTCATTTCAGAATAAAGTCTTGTAATTCCGCATCCGGCCCCGACCCTGAAAATGACAAATTCTCCGGAACAGGAAGCCATCACCATGAAATATATCGATTACAGAGAACGCCGCGAGCAGGGGACCTTTAACTTTCCCATCGCTCTGTATCATGAAAATCCCCACAGCCCCCGGTACTACATGCCCTACCACTGGCACCCCCACTATGAGATCGTCCGCATTCTCTCCGGCACCTTCCACCTCACCATCAACAATGATAACCGGGTTTACAGAGAGAACGACATTATCTTTATCACGGACGGCTTTCTCCACGGAGGCATTCCCCAGGACTGCGAATATGAATGCGTGGTCTTTGACCTGAAAATCCTTCTGATGGACAACCACGCCTGCACGAAAACCATCCACGATATCATGAATCACAAGATCATGGTTCACCGGCTTCTTTCCGAAAACAGCCGGAAGGTCCCCGGAATCGTCAGCGGCCTCTGTGATTCCCTCTCCGCCCGGGAAACCGGCTACGAATTCATGACACAGGGCTACCTCTACCAGCTGATCGGCGCGATCCTCTCGGAGCACCTCTACGAGGAAGGAACAGAGGACACCGCTTCCTCGGAAAGACTGAATTCCATAAAAAATGTACTGGCCTACATTTCAGAAAATTATAACAGCAGCATCACCCTGGATACCCTGGCGAAGATCGCGGGAATGAACCCCAGATATTTCTGCAGATATTTCCGGAGCATGACGGAGCGGACGCCCATCGATTACCTGAACTATTACCGAATCGAATGCGCCTGCGAGCTACTCTCCACGAAGAATATTTCCATAAAGGAGACGGCTATCTCCTGCGGTTTTAACGATGAGAGTTATTTTATCAAGACGTTTCATAAATATAAGGGAATCACGCCGAAGCAGTATATAACGGCGGAGTTTTAAAAATTGAAATCAACGTTCAGAAAAAGAAAGGGGGAAACATCTGTGGATATGTGTAAAGCCGTCGCGGATATGATAGAAGACGGAAGAATTGAGGGCCGCAAAGAAGGACGCCGGGAAGGGATTCTATCCGCTTTTCGCAGAATGAGTGCAAAAGGAATGTCCGCGTCGGAAATAGCGGATATGCTCAATGAACCTGTCGATTTTGTAGAAAAGGTTTTAGCTGTAAATCAGCTTCATCCCAACTGGGGTGATGGGCGGATTCTGAAAAAAGTCAGTCGAAAACAGCAGTCTGAAAAAGAATAGATAAAAAGGGCCGTGAAAAAATGATTTGGAAAATCCCATCTTTCACGGCCCTTATTATATATGGACCTCTATTTTTAAGAAATCCACCTCACTCCATTCCATTGCCTTCTAAGACCATATCTCCGATTTTATATGTTCGACGAGAGCCGTCCATAAAATACTCAAATACAGAATTAGTTCGGTCTTCTTCGATTAGGTCGATTACTCGCTTTTTCTTTGATTTATTTGTTTCAAATGGCTCCCCGATTTCTTTAATTTCATCATTTTCATCTTGATATGGTTCTTGATAATAATGATCGAGATCGAGACTCTCGTTTTGATAAAGCATAATCTTACACTTAGCAAAAATTTCACTTAAAGTCGGTATTTTTCATTCTCCATTACATTTATGTTTTCTTTTCCACCTCAAAAAATCAAAAATCTGCCAAATAGTAGCGCAAGGTTTTCGCTGTGCCTTTTTTCGTTAACAGGCCGTCGGCAACCATTTCACGCAGAAGCAAAATGGCTGTTGCCTGAGAGATGTGCAAAGTTTGTTCAATATCTTTTCGAATAACATAGCCATTCTTTTTGCATAGACTGACAACAGTTTCGAAACGTTCTTCTTTCTTTGAACTGCTTGTCAGCGGACGCCTGACTTCCTCAGCTTTGTTGCCGTTCTCTTTTGTGTAGTTAAGATTAGGGAGAATGATTTTAAAGGCATTACTTGTGGCCTCGATCGATGGCTTGATGGCTGAGTCAGAGTAACTCTCATTGATCTTCAAAATGCCTGTTCCATAAGCCTCGATCAGTTTCAATCGATAAAATATATTGGCAAGGTTTTGATTTCTAAGAGCAGAAACGCCCAGCATAATATCGTCAAGGGACATTCCTTTGACCAGTCCTCCGATAGACACAAATTCTACACGGTCATCAAAAATGCTGATCAGCGTCGAGCCGCTGAATGAATAATCCCGATGTACTATGGCATTCAGCAGTGCCTCCCTCACCGCGACCACGGGATAATCCCGGCTGTCCAGCCGGTCGAGCCCCTGAAACTCCGCACGGGTACGGTTGTAACGGTCGATGTAAATAAAAGCCGATTCAAGTTGTTCCAACAGAGAACCGGACAACTCGGTACGGTCCTTGAAAACAGATTTTTTACTTCCTTCAAAAACAGCCAGCTTGACCGTGTGGGTGCATTGTTCAGATAATAGGAACGCCAGATTTGTAAACATTCCGTCCTCACCGATCATGTGGAGCGTCCGCATCTGCTGAGAGCCGAGCACCAGTCCCCTTTTTTTGAAAAAAGTGGAGCAATATTCAAACGTGAGTTGTTGATTGACAGACCGCGCCGCCTCATAGCTGTCGCCACTGGTCTCCCGAATCATGTTAAGAATAGCCGCGTCAGAGGCGGGCACAGTGGATGCCCCCTGACGCACATAGACCCCCTCAGGTCGGATACCCTTGTCCCGGAGGTAATACGGCCTTGCCGTGCCGCGCTGTACGGAAACTGTGATCACCGCCTTGCCGTCCATGTCGGTGTAACGGCAGTCCACAAACATCATCATATCCGGCCTTATGGCATCGCGCAGGGCATTGGTCACGCGAAGCATTGTGGCATCCGCATCAGGCACCCCGCAGACCGAACCGTCGTCGTCTATTCCAATATAGACCGTGCCTCCGTCACAGTTTGCGAAGGCCGCTGCCGTTTTTTTGATATCGTCCACATATTCCCGCTTAAGCTCGACCATTTTTCCTTCAATAAGCATTGACGCCCTTCCACCTCGCAATCTAATCTAATTAATCTAATCTAATAATTATTATAATCAGATCGCAACCGCTGTGCAAGATGTTTTGAAAAAATTTCTTGAGTATTTATAAGGGTGTGGGACTATCCCGCGAATAGAAATGACCGTTCTCCGCAGCGTGGAGGGCGGTCATTTTTCCGCTTTGTACGGACAGCGGATTTGCTTGCTATTCTTCCTAAAATGTATTTATACAGCAGCAGCCTCGTTTTTCAAAGCAAAGGATGCCGCCCCCTGCGTGTGCCTTTTCCTTTGCCTGCTGCCGCTCTTCCATATTGCGCCTGCCTCAGCCTGCAAGCGCCTCCTCCTGCAGGAATCTCTTCAGCCATCCGGCAATCCAGAACGTAAACTTCACCTGCCGCTTTCCGGATTCCTTTTCTTCCGCCACATTCTGTGCGGATATCCTTTTCTCCGGTGCATCTTCTTCCGCTCCCACTCCCTGCGCGAAACAGAATTCCGGATACATCACGCCCCACCAGGCGGTGAAACCCGGAGCAGCTTCCCATGACAAATCCCTTTTCCATCCATCCCGCAGAGGATCCCTTCCTCCGGATATCACCACTACAGACACCAGCGCTGCCAGCAGCACCATGATTGCCCGGCGCTTCCAATCTCCTGGGAATTCCCTGAAATCCGCCATTCCATTATAAATTCCGTTTCCCAAAACATACCTTTTCCCCTTCATGACATACCCTCCGCATTTCATCATCCTGCAGAGTATGCCCGTTTCCGGGAAAATTATACCCCTGCCTCAGAGGAATAGCCATAATCATAGGAATGACAGGCACAACAAGAATAACAGGCATCGCAAGAATAACAACAATAACAAGAATAAGAATAAGAGAAATAACAGCAATAACCACAATGATAGGAAAACCTGCAAATCTCTTTCCCGAACGCTGACACTACGCAGCCTCATCCTCAGGAAATATCACCTTCATCCTCTCTCTGCTCACTTCAAGCTCCGGCAGCTCCTCCAGAATCCCATCCTCATAATATCTGTGATACACCTGCCTGAGAGTCACTCCTCTCTTCTGCTGCCCCGTGGTCCGGTTTTCCAGAAGCCCTGTAAGATATTCACCCACAGAGGTATTCCCCCCGCCCTTCCACGCAAGAACCTTCTCCGGATCCTCCGCCCAAAACAGATACACATTCTCCCCTACAAAAGGTTCTTCCTTCAGATAACGAAGCACATTCTCCCAGCATCCGCTCTCCAGAAGAGACCTTCCCAGCACGATCACCTGCAGATGGCCAAGATCCAGATATTTATCCTGAGAAAGATTATATTCCCTGTCAATATCGCTCAGCGCTTCCCCGTCAAAGCTCAGTACGGAAGGGTCGCTCCCCTCCTCCGGCTTCTCCTGTCCGGTGGCCTGAGAAAGATCCGGCATCCCGTAAATCAGTGAATAGTTTCCCGCCTCCCAGTCCGCCCCCAGGGCCAGGGGATACATCCGTTTTTCCGGTTCCACCGCCGAACACCCGGCAAGCAGCAGCATGGAAAGCAGCGCGCTCACCGCCGCGATTTTTTTCTTTCTCCTGCTTCTGCTTTTCATCATAAGAATTACCTGAATCGCCAGCAGCCCCGGGACAAACACATATCCCAGATATCTGCCGAAATAATCCTCAATCCCTGCGCCCGCCGGCTCCCAGACTGACAAAGCATATGCAGCCGCAGCCATCCACCACCGGCCGCTTATCAGTCCACTTCGTTCCATAATCTGATGTCCGTAATGAAACAGGCTTCCCAGCGCAAACAGCAGGCTGTACAGCAAAAATCCCATCCAGAGAACGTCAAACCTGGCCAGCACATTTCCCGGCAGATCCGCACCCGCCAAAAGAGGCAGTACGGGATAAGCCTCCTGCTTCAGTCTCTCCCATCCGAATACCGCCGGAAGAAGCAGCTGCATGCCCGCCAGAAGACCGCCCAGAGTCAGAATTCCGCCTGCCGCAGGCTTCCAGGCACTTCCCTCCTTTTTCACATACTCCAGAAGAAAGGGAAGGAGACCGATTCCGGAAAACGCACACAGCACTCCATATCCGCATCTCAAAAACTCTCTCCCGTCCAGAACCGTGGCCGAGGTCATCTCCTCCAGATAGGAAATACGGCTCTGCCCAAGGCAAAGAAGCATCATAATCAGCACTCCGCCCAGAAGAAGCCCTCCGGAAACCTCGGCCATTCTGCCACGTCTCTGCATTCCCCTGTGGGTACCGAAGCTGCATACCGCCACCGCCAGAAAGGAAATCAGTTTTCCCGGCACTCCGGTAATCAGACTGGCAGGAACCACCTCCTCCAGAACAGACAGAAGATAAGCCGCTGTCAAAATCACATAGGCTCCGAAAAATACCCCGATGACCCTTGCCCCAAAGCCGCCCGCCGTTTTTATCAGATCCCCGTATCCGGGAGCAAGACGGATCAGAAAAATCACATAAAACAGGAGAAGGGCCACTGCAGTCAGGGTTCCCACAATCCCCGACCTTCCCAGAATCTTTCCCTCCCCCAATACGCACAGCAGAAACGGGGCCAGAAATGTCAGTACAATCTGCCGGTACATCTGCCTGTGGGAAATCCTGTTATTTTCTGCATATTTCATTCCATCTTCCTCCATGTTCTCCAACTGCAGTTCCGATTTCCTCTTTCTTCTCTTTCTTCTCTTTCATCCCGTTCTCCGCATTCTTCATCTTACGTCCCACGTCCCTGCTCTCTTTCCCTTTCTGCGCTGAAGCCCATTTTTCCCCGTACATTTACCCTTTTTTTCAGCCGCACACTTTCCTCTCTCCTGGCATACACCGGCCTGATCCTCCGCTTCCGCAGCGGCAGTCTCAGAATCCCGTCCCCAACATCATGCACGCGTTCCTTTTTCACAAAGGGCACCAGATAAGGAGAACCAAAGCTCAGCAGCCCCGCCAGATGAGCCACCGTAAAATATCCTCCCAGCACAATACCGAAAATTCCCAGGTATCCTCCCAGGAACAAAAAACAATATTTCAGAAGCCGGAACGCTGCGGCAAACTCCTCATTGGGCAGCACCATGGAGCCAAGAGCCGTCAACGCGACGATCATCACCACAATAGGACTCACCAGATTTGCCTCCACCGCAGCCTGTCCCACGATCAAACCGCCTACAATCCCAATGGCATTCCCCAGAGAACCGGGAATCCGCACACCCGCCTCCCGAATCAGCTCAAAAGCCAGCTCCAGAAACACCAGCTCCACCACGCTGGAAAAGGGCACTCCCTCTCTGGCCTCCGCAAAGGATAAAATGAGATTCGCGGGCAGAATCTGCGTATGAAACCGAATCACCGCCAGATAAAGCCCGGGCAGAAGCGTGGCCGCCAGCAGGGCCAGGTACCGCAGCACTCTCAGAAAAGAAGCCATCTCAAACCTGTGATACCAGTCCTCGCTGCTTTCCATGAATCCGTTGAAGGAACCGGGCACGATGAGAGCCTCCGGGGAATTGTCACAGAGCACAGCCACTTTGCCGTTCAAAAGCTCCTGCGCCGCCCGGTCCGGCCGCTCCGTAGTCTGAAACTGCGGAAAGGGAGAGCACCAGTTATCCTCCGTCAGCTGCTCCAGCATCCCGCTGTCCAGAATTCCGTCGATCTCATATGCGTTCATCCGCTCCTTCAGTTCCTCCAGAAGCTTCTCATGCACCAGATCCTCAATATAAAGAATCTGTACCATGGTGCCGGACCGTGCGCCTATCTGCTGCTCCACCACCTTCATTCTGGTATCCTTCAGCCGCTTTCTCACCAGAGCGGAGTTCAGCTTCACGGAATCGGAAAATCCTTCTTTGGACCCCCGCAGCACCTTTTCGGATTCCGCTGTCCCCACTCCCAGACTGGGATATCCTTTGCTGGCAATCTTCATGGCTTTGTCAAAGCCGTCCATAAAGAAAATGGCATTTCCCGCCAGAAGAGCGGCCATAGCCTCCTCCATGGTCTCCAGTTTCTTCACATCCGCGATCCCGACGCTGTTTACTTCCATAAATTCCCCGATTTTCTCCGGAGAAACCTCCCAGAAATGATTGATCAGCTTTCCCAGTGCGGAATCATCCAGCATCATATTGGAAACCGTCACCTCCAGGTAGACCATCAGACAATCCACCTTTTTTCCCTCTCCCAGCTTCATTTCCCTGATAAAAATGTCCGCGCAGTCTGCGCACCGTCCCCTGATGTATGTTTCGTTTTCCTTCAGGCTCTCATAAATCTTCAACCGACAGTCTCCTTTCCGGCAAAATCGTCCCTCCCGTCTGAACCGCCCTGCGGCGGCAGCAATACGGCTTCCGCCTTCCGGACAGAAATCCCCATTCCGCCACACACGAAAAAAAGAGAGACGTACACCTGCGTCCCTCTTATCTTGCCCGATTTTCCATTATTTATTTATGTTCCGTCTGCCGCCCTGCCGATTTTCTCACCTTTTCCTTCACCGGCGAAGCTTTTGCCGATGAATCTGCTGCCGGCAAATCATTTATCCTGCTTCCTGTCCTCTGCCCGCAGCGAACGGACAATAGCCTTTCTCTGATTTTCAATATGGGCAAAGGAAATGCTCTGCGCCCTCTCCACATTCCGCTCCCGGATCGCCTGATACAGCTCCTCGTGCTCCTGCACCAGAACCTGCCTGGTTTCCTCCTCCTTGAGGTACTCCACCCGGTATCGGTAAATCTGCTCCCTGAGATTATTCAGCACCTGAATCAGCCGTTCATTCCCGGAAGCCTGATAGATGATCTCGTGAAACTTCACGTCAGCCTCCGCCAGCTTCACCAGATTTCCGTCCTCCATGTTCTGCTCAAACTCCCTGGCCGCCATCCAGAGCTTTCCCACCTGCTCCTCCGTCATACGCTTGCAGGCTTTTTCGATTGCCATATTTTCCAGAGCAATCCGCACTTCCAGAACATCATTCAGATCCTTCTCCGTAATATTGGCCACCTGTGCGCCTCTCCTGGGGATCATCACCACCAGGCCCTCCAGCTCCAGCTTGCGCATGGCCTCCCGGATGGGCGTGCGGCTCACTCCCAGCCGCTCCGCCAGAGCCATCTCCATCAGCCTTTCTCCCGGTTTCAGTTCTCCCTTCAGGATCGCCTGTCTGAGAGTATTGAACACCACGTCCCTCAACGGCAGATATTCATCCATATGTACAGAAAACTCACTTGTCATTCGTATACCCTCCAGTTTGTAATCACGGCATCTACAGCTGATTAAAAATCTCCGTGGCAAAAACCGTTTTCGCCAGTTTCCCCCGCCGGAGCTTCTCCGCGGTTTCCATCATCCTTCTCCTGTCGTCAAAAACTCCGAACACCGCAGGCCCGCTCCCGCTCATGAGGGCCTTCAGCGCCCCGCCTGCTTCCATCACGTCCTTGATTTCCTGAATCACAGGATACTTTCCTATAATTCCCGGTTCAAACACATTTCCCATTTTTTTTGCCATTCCTCTGAGATCGCCCTTCCGGATTTCCTCTATCAGTCCGTCGATATCGGGATGAGCGGAAATACTGCCCAGATCCAGACTTTCATATGCCGTTTTCGTGGAAACGTTCACGCCGGGCTTGCCGATAAGGATAAAACATCTGGGCACAGGCGGAATCCTGGTCAGCTTTTCCCCGATTCCCTCCGCCAGAGCGGTTCCCCGCATCACACAGTAGGGTACGTCCGCCCCCACCTGCACAGCCCGTTCCATCAACTCCCGCTTTCTAAGGCCAAGGTGAAACAGATTATTCACTCCCACAAAGGCGGCTGCCGCGTCAGAGCTTCCGCCGGCCATACCTGCGGCCACCGGGATGGATTTCTCAAGCCGAATGGAAATCCCCTCCGTAATGCCGAATTCATCCATGAGAAGCTTCGCCGCCTTATAGACCAGATTCCGTTCATCTGTGGGGATAAAGGGAAGATTGACCGTGAGGGAAATCCCCGGCGTGCTCTTTTTCTGAATCTCCAGCACATCATACATCTGAATGGTCTGCATGATCATCCGCACCTCATGGTACCCGTCCGGACGTTTCCCGATAATGTCCAGCCCCAGATTAATTTTCGCCATTGCACGTAATCGCATGTTATCCTCCGTTTCTTATGAGCCTTCCTCCGAAATCATCCTTTGTACTTTGTATACAATTCAACATTTATCTCTATCATATACGATTCCCCGAAAAAAAACAATATGGAATTGTATACAAAAAACTCCCGGCTTTCCATCGACATGCACATGAGAAGAACGCTCCGCCTGTCTTTCCCCCTTACCCCGCCACCTTCTTCACCAGCAGCAGCGGCTGGCAGGGCTGGATTTCCTCTTTCTCCAGCTCGTTGAGAGAACAGATATCCTCCACTGTGGTATAAAATCTTTTCGCAATATTCCAGAGAGTGTCCTCCGGCTTCACCATATATACAGTGATTCCCGGCATACTGCGGATCTTTTCCATATCCAGGGGCTTCTCCTCCACCCGGTCGATCACCAGCTCCTCCTGACACTGAAGCACCAGCGCATTCAGGCTCACGGCAGCCTTCACCTCAATCTCATTGCTGTCCACCATGGTTGTGGAAAGCTGCTCCAGATCCGTCTGAAGATAATACTGGCTCTCCGGAGTGACGCCCGCAGCCTCCACCACATGAGAGAAGGGAAGCATGGCCTCCATGGAGTAGAAGGGCATATCATCATTTCCCACAATATAGAGAACCTTCATCTGAACGATTCCTTCCACCAGGATTCCCTTCTCCACAATTCTCGTTTTATCCACCTTCACATGCCCCTGACTGTGACAGATTTGCAGAACCTTCCCCTGGGTTTCCTTCACCTCGACCCGGTCCGAGATCCGGCATTTGGAAAAATTCCGTACAAGAAGACTTTCCAGAATCTCCTTTTTTCCCCTGGGGATGCATTCCTTATAGGGAGTATACACATCCACGATCACCTCGTGCGTCTCCTCCCTGTACAGCTTCATCTCCAGTTCCAGCACCACATCCGCCACGAGAAGACGTTCCTCCCCGTCCACATCCGGTTTTACCTCCAGCCCCTGATTGATCACCGAGGCCTCGATATTGGGGATCATCTCCGGGGCGCTTCCCGGGCATTCCGCCTCTTTGCTGAAGGGAATGGAATATTCCAGCCACTGAAGGGGACTTCCCTCCTCGTCTCCCACATAAAGGGCAAAGACAAACAGCTCCCCCTTCACCTTCAGCTGATTCTCCTCAGGCCGGATATCCATGGCTCTCACCTCCATGGCATACCACAGCAGCTCCGCCACATTGGGCTTATTGGAGACCAGCGCAATCTCCTCCTTCAGGCGCAGAGTATCCTTCTTATGTACCATCAGGCTCAACAGCTGCATAGTTTTCTTTTTGACGGAAATCTCCTCGTCATCCAGCTCCACAGGCAGACGGATCCCCGTCAGGTCATCCACCGAAGCGCGGAGGGTGACGATGGCCTTGATGTTCAGCTTCCTGGAATGAATCAGGTGCAGACTGAGATCCTCAATCTCCCATTTCAGACACATCTTATCCCCGCTGACGATCCCCTCCAGGTTCAGCACCTCCTCCATGGGCAGCCTGGCGGCAAGGCTGTACACCCGGCCCTCCTCCTCTCCCACATAGAGCAGATCCGCCTTCAGATTTCCTTTTACATACGCGTGACCATCGCTGAGACGCACCTCCTCAATGGTCACTTCTCCTTTATTCTGAATCATTCTTCCTATATCCGGCTTTACATCCGGCACATTGTAATCGGCGTCAAAGGTCACCTGACTGGCCGCTCTGCTTTTTACGCGAAGCACCTGAATATCTTCCTTTTTCAATTCCATAACGGATTTTCCCCTTTCTTTCCATGAATTTCTGTTCATGAACTTCTGCTCTCAGGCTTCTTTTCATAAACTTCTTTTCGCAAACTTCCTCTCACAAACTTCCTTTTCATAAACTTTTTTTTCGCAAGCTTCCTCTCACAAACTTCTTTTCACAAATTTTTTCGCAAACTTCTCTCACAAACTTCTTTTCACGAACTCTTACCTTCACCAGAACTGCACCGGTTTTTTGCTGTACGGGATCTTTACGGCGATAAACGGGTAGGACGGCTCGCCGCCCTGCTCCTCCTCCGAGGGCCCCAGAAGCTTTGTCTTAAAAAAAATGCCGTTGGAAGTCTGGGACACCTCCTCCACCTGGACGCTGTAGCCGCCGGACATCTGCCGCCCGTAGCCCCTGACCAGATAAAGCTCCTTTCCCGCCTGATAAGTCATCTGAAATTCTTTTGTCTTTTTTTCCTCCACCAGAGAAAGCACCTCAGCGGGAACTGCGTCCTGGCTGAGCACCTCATACTCCAGCGGTCTGCGCTCCTCCTCCTCGATGCGGATCATCCTGCACCCGCAGAAACAAAACGCCGCCCACAGAATCAGTGCCATGAGAGGAATCTTTTTTTTCATAAACGCCGCTCCTGTCCGCTCCTTATTATTTATTTTATGTAACTGTTAAAAGATTTATTGCAAGTATTTCAAAAAATACGTATAATAGACAATAAACCGCACATAACAAAGAAACCGCACAGCCGGAATTATTTTTACTACAGAAAGGATTTCTGCCATGATACGCACTACACTGGTCTGGATTACTGTAATTGGCTATCTGATTTTATCCATCCCTCTCCTCATCGCAGAATGGATCATCGGAAAATTTGACCCCCTGAAAAAGGAGATCAGTTCTCTGCGCATCATACAGACTGTCTTTCGCTATATCCTGTTTCTCACAGGAGTAAAGGTGACCGTCATCGGGGAGGAGAACGTGCCCAAAGATACCCCGGTGCTCTATATTGCCAACCACCGGAGCTATTTTGACATTCTTCTCACCTACTGCCGCTGCCCCATCCGCACCGGATATGTGGCGAAAAAAGAAATGGAAAGCTTCCCCCTTCTCTCCACCTGGATGCGTTATCTCCACTGCCTGTTCCTTGACCGGACAGATCTGAAGCAGGGACTGAAAACCATTCTGGAAGCCGTAGAAAAAGTAAAATCCGGAATTTCCATCTGCATTTTCCCCGAAGGGACCAGAAATAAAGGGGAGGACGAACTGGAACTGCTTCCCTTCCACGAGGGCAGCTTTAAGATCGCCACCAGGGCCAACTGCCCCATCATCCCCATCGCCATGAACAATACCGCGCAGATGTATGAGGCGCATTCCCCGAAGGTAAAGCCCTGCCATGTGGTCCTGGAATACGGAAAACCTATATATCCGGATCAGCTCAGCAAAGAGGACAAAAAACACATCGGCACGTATACTCAGAATGTCATCCGCGAAATGCTGAAGAAAAACCAGGCGCTGGTCTAAAGAATCGCAGAAACGCCGGCCACAGTGTTCCTGTCAGATTCGGTCCTGCAGGATTCAGGGAATTGCAGACGCACTGTCCGCTGAACCGCACAGCATTTCTGGCGAATCAATTCCTGCAAGGTTCAGGAAATTGCAGACGCACTGTCCGCTGAGCCGCACAGCATTTCTGGCGAATCAATTCCTGCAGAATTCAGGAAACTACAGAAGATTTACGATCCACACAGCCGCAGCCACCCCTGCCAGGGTGGCTGTAATTGCGCCCGGAAGCGTATATCTTGTCTTGTGTACTTTCACCGAGCCGAAATATACGCTCATACAGTAGAACACACTCTCCGTGGAGCTTAAAATAATCCCTGCCATAAGGCCGATCCGGGAATCCGTCCCGAACTCCTTGAAAATATCCAGAAGCAGGCTCACCGCCGCGCTGGAGGAAAACATCCGCACCAGCGTCAGAGGCACCAGCTCCGGGGAAAGGCCAAATCGTTCTGTAACCTTTCCCAGCAGACTTCCCAGAAATTCCAGAAATCCCGACGCTCTCAATATACCCACTCCGGTCATCAGTCCCACAAGGGCGGGCACGATTCCCGCCACGGTTTTCAGCCCGTCCCGGGCTCCGTCCAGAAAATCCCCATATACGTCCCTGCCTGACAGCAGTCCATAGCCTACAATATAAAACAAAATTAAAGGAATCATCAGATTGGAAAGATAAGACAGGATGCTCATAGCCGCCGCCCCGGGAAGTCTTAAGACAGTTTATGCCGGAGGGGGAAGAAAAAATGCAGAAAGTCTCAGCCGCTTCCCCTATGGAAACTGACTGAGACTTTTCACTCTGTCAAAACTTACATTTTACCCGCCATAATGAAAATGGACTTTTACCTGTATCGCATTATTTTCTGATTTCTCCATAACTGATTGCGTAACCGGATTCCTGTTTGGGCAATCTGCGCTGGCTTTTACAATTTCATATAGTTTTGCCCGGATTTCATCACCTTGTGCTGTCTCGTAAGCATTTTCTCCAAATCTACCGCTTCATAAAACTCTGCCCCAGACCGGCGGCCTCCGCCGCCTCCTCGGCGCTGCAGCCCTCCTGGCTGTAGCGGGCCTTTTCGTACAGGCTGTGAAGCTGATCCGCAGCTTCCGCTGCGCTCAGCTGCGCCTTCTCCTCCAGCTCCGCAGGCGCTTCCCAGCCGGCCGGCCGCTCCTTCATTCTCCTGCGGAGAATCCTCCTGTAAATCCTGCGGATTTTCCAGTCGGGAGAGCCGCGTCTCTCCCCGGCGGCCCGGCCTCTGCCCAGGAAGCGCCCCAGGCCTTCCACCTCGTCCGTTCCCAGAAACACCACCTCGTCCTCTTCCTCCTGAGAAAAATAACCTGCGGTATTTCTGCATATCCGGTAGACGCCCACAACCATCCCCACGCCCATGAGCACGGAACAGACAAACATGAACACCTTCGACAGAAACTCCATCCAGGCGGGCGGCTCCTTCGGCTCGCCCGCAAGAGCACTGAAATCAATGTCTCCTCCCATTCCGCCCTCTTCCATGCCGAAATCCTCCGGCCTTTCCGCCGGAGGAATCTCTCTGGCGTCCATCCGCTCCAGCATGTCCACAAGAGGCTCTCTGCCGTAAAAAACGGAGGGCAGTACGGTCAGAACCAGAAAAATAAGCGCAATCCCCAGAATGATCGTTCCCACCCTGCGGATCCGATTAACGGGAAGATTGGCAATATTCTGACTCTCCTTGATAAACTCCCGCATTTCATGGAGATAGACAGAGACGAAACAGATAAACACCTCCGCCAGAAAGAGATAAAACATCCAGGGCAGCATAAAATACTGCCTGGTAAACAGAATCCCCAGATAAAAAACAAGAAACAGCACCCAATGTACAGGGACGGGCTCATCCAGAAAGGTAGGAATCTCCCACAGCTCTTTTGAGATCCCCTCCCCCAACTCCCCGGGCATCTCCTGCATTTCCTTCTGAAGCCGTCCCTTTTCCACCCGCGTATAGCACCTGAGAAGAAAGATCGCCACGGCCAGAGCCACAGTCTGAAGGGAGCCCGATAAAAACCACAGGACCGCCGCCGCTGCCGCCGAACCCGCAAGATACACCGCCAGCGAACGGATTTTCCGGATATAAAACCAGCTCAGCACAGCGGGAAAAAGGAGCCACAGAGCATTTGCCAGATACCTGGCCGCCGCCCCGGTAGAAAGCTTCATGATTCCCGCCGCCAGAAGATAGGAACCGCTGAACAGAAGGCATACATGAAACCAGGACAGCACCGCCATGGCCATGGAATCCCCGGGCTTTTTCCCCGGAACATGCCCTTTCTGCCCGGACATTCCGCTCTCTTCTTTTCCAGATCGTCTACTCATGCTCCACCTCCCATCGCATCAGGCGGATTCCCGGCCCATCCCTGAACGCCAGGTCCATCACGGGCTTCACAGGAACCACCCACAAAATCTCGTTGCCCTCTCCCGCCAGAAGGCGAAGCTTTTCCATCACGTCCTTATCCTGATTTTTGGAAATGAGAACGTAAATGCAGCCGTTTGGTTTTCTGGCGGCTTCCCTGGCAAGGAGCTCCGGAACAGGAGAAATTTCCCGCTCCGTATCGATGCAGGCCAGCTTCCGGTTCAGCTCCTGAACCTTCCCCGCCCCGGCCTTCAGGTACCAGGAAAGCTCCTCCTCCCGGAAACCGCTGTCAGGATTTTTATAAACCCCGTTGCTGATCAGCTTCAGCTCCATCTTTTCCCGCACCATACGGGCAGCCAGGGAGGATGCAATGCGGATACTCTCCTCGGTAAGGGACTCGTACCGGAGAATATTGGAATCCTCCACATCCAGAACCACCGTAACGTGAATGCTGGTGGTGGAATCAAACTGATTCACCATAAGGGAATCGCTTCTGGCGGAAGCCTTCCAGTTAATGTGATTCATGGGATCCGTGGGCAGATAATCCCGGATTCCCGAAAACTCAAAGGGGTCGGGATACAGCCGGTTCTGCACCAGGATCATCCCGGAAATCGCCTGACAGACCAGCCGGATCCTCCGCGCGTCCACCTGGGAAGGATAGACATACAGCTGGGTATGCTGGGAAATTTCCATATAATGTCCCGCTTTAAAAAACAGGTCGTACCCCACGATCTCCATTTTCGGGATCTCATAAAACCCCCTTCTGGTACATACGAAGGGCAGCCTGTGAATGATCTTCTGATGAAACAGAAGAGAAAACACATCTCTCTTATAGCTCTGATCCGTGATATTGGAATTCTCCCTCGCTTCCCCGGAAAACTCCAGGTTCCGGTTCATGGACAGCCGCACCTCCACAGCGGGAAGGGGCAGCATTTTGTTATTGGAAATCTCCTCCTTCAGCCAGGAGGTGTCCCCCTCATACACATAAGTGTCCATGAAGTCCGCCGTAACCAGAAGCCCCCTGCTCCAGTATCTCCCATAGACGATCTTCTGCAGCCGGAAGGCCAGACCGAGACACAGTATCAATAGCAGAAACATTCCTTACCGTTTCCCCCAATCTTCCGTAGGCAGGGACACGCTGGACAGTATCCCCTCGATGATCTGCGCCGCAGCCCTTCTGTCATCCTCCCCCACAGCCAGATTCAGTCTGTGGGCCAGAACAGGAACAGCCACGGCCTTGATATCCTCCGGCACCACATACTCCCGGCCCTGCACCATGGCAAAGCCCTGCGCCGACCGGACAAAGGCCAGCGTGCCTCTGGGGCTCACTCCCGTCTCCACTTTGGGGTGCTTCCGGGTGGCGTGAACCACCTGCACCATATATTTCAAAAGATCCTCATGGATATAGATGTTCCTGCACTGCTCCTGGAGCTCCGCCAGCTGCTCTCTGGTGCACACGGAGGAAAGCTCCTCCAGAGGCTCCGCCGCCAGGAAACGGTTCACCATGGCCCGCTCCTGTTCCGGGGTGAGATCCTCCATGGATATTTTCATGAGGAAACGGTCCATCTGCGCCTCGGGCAAAGGAAAGGTTCCCAGGGTTTCCAGAGGGTTCTGGGTGGCGATCACCAGGAAGGGTTCCGCGAGCGGGCGGGTTACCTTGTCCACCGTCACCTGGCGCTCCGCCATGCACTCCAGAAGGCTGCTCTGGGTCTTGGGCGTCGCCCGGTTGATCTCGTCCGCCAGCAGAATATTGCAGAAAACCGGTCCCTCGGAGAATACGAATTCTCCTTTTTTTGCGTCAAAATAGTTCAGTCCTGTCACATCCGACGGCAAAAGGTCCGGGGTGAACTGTACCCGGCCGAAGGCCGCCTCCACCGATTTCGCCAGAGCCTTGGCCATTACCGTTTTTCCCGTTCCGGGCATATCCTCCAGAAGCACGTGGCCTCTGGCCAGAACGCAGGTGAGGATCCATTCGATGGTTTTCTCGTTGCCGATCATGACCTTTCCTATGTTTTCTTTTAATGTCTGTAAAATGCTGATATCCATTTTTCGCGCCTCCCCGGTGTATTCTCACCAAAAACCTCATTTTTTCACATTATAACGCATATTTATGCAGGATACCAGTGTTTTGCAAAAATGCTGCGGGAGGGGAATGGAATTCTGCGAAAGGTTTTTCACGGGGGATGGAATGGCACAGAATGGCAAAACGGACGCAGGCGGGGGCGGGCTTCCTGTCTGTTGACGGCGCAACACTCCGCCGAACTAACCGCCAACTGCGGCTAAGGCGCTCAGGAAGAGCCTTCGCGCCTAAGTCTCCGTAGGCGGTGGATTTCGTCTCCGCTAAAACCGCGCCCGAACGGTCTGCCAGACAGGAAGCCCGCCCCCGCCTGCTGTGTACTCAATTGTCCGTGCGCCCTTATCATGTGAAAAAACAGAACCAGATATTTCAGGCAGCAGCGCAAAGTTCTTATATAAAGTTCTTATGGGAATTTTCGTACTGTGCAAGAAGTAATCACATCTCTTCTTTCATGTAAAAACATTTCATGTAAAAAAGGGATTGTCAGATAATTACATGACAGCGCAATACAGGAATGATTTTCGTAATTCTTCCTGTAATACGGCATATCTGTAACTATCGGCAATCCCGCTCTTATGATTCCGTATTTATGATGAACCGCACCCAGAAAATCTCCTTTCTGCGGCAGCTCTGGGCGGATATCTCCACCCTCCCGAATCTCTATTTTTATGCTGTGATTCCTGTCTCTCTCAGCACCTCCGCCACATCGCGAACGAAGGTGATCTCCATGGCATTTTTGACCTCCGCGGCTACCTCTTCCAGATCCTCCCGGTTTCCTTCCGGCAGAAATACTCTGGTGATTCCGGCCCTGTGGGCCGCCATAAGCTTTTCCGGCAGGCCTCCGATGGGCATTACCACGCCTCTTAAGGAGACCTCCCCCGTCATGGCGATTTCCGGGCTGACGGACTTTTCGTTCACCAGGGAGGCGATGGCCGTAGTGAGCGTAATTCCGGCCGACGGGCCGTCCTTGGGCACGGCGCCGGAGGGAACGTGAATGTGGAGATCATTTTTCTCGAAGAGCTCCGCCTTTTCAGGGAACATGGATTTCACCACGCTGACGGCGATCTGGGCGGACTCCTTCATGACGTCTCCCAACTGTCCCGTGATGACGATCTTCCCGGAACCCTTTACAAACACAGCCTCTATAAAGAGGATATCTCCGCCCGCCTTCGTCCAGGCCAGGCCCGTCACGATTCCGTGACGTTTCTCCTCCAGCATCTGCTCATGGCGGATGGGCTTCTGATCCAGAAACTCCTTCAGATTCTCCGGGAGAACCGTGATAGCGGCTTCATCCCCCTCCACCAGCTTCACCGCGGCGAATCTGCAGAGGGTATCCAGCCTGCTCTTCAGTCCCCTCACGCCGGCTTCCATAGTATAGTCCGAAATAATGGACTCCAGAGCTTCATCCGTCACATGCAGCTTTTCCGGCAGAATCCCCATGGACTTCATGGCGTTGGGGAGAAGATGTCTCCTGGCGATCTGCAGCTTTTCCGTGGCGGTGTATCCCGAAAAGGGAATGCTCTCCATCCTGTTCAGCAGCGGCTCCGGTATGGTATCCGTGGTATTGGCGGTGCAGAGAAACAGGACGTTGGAAAGGTCATAAGGAACATTCATATAATGGTCGGTGAAATTGCTGTTCTGCTCCGGATCCAGAACCTCCAGCAGCGCGCTGGCAGGGTCCCCGTTATAGGACTGGGCCAGCTTGTCCACCTCATCCAGGACTACCACGGGATTCATCGCTCCGCTGCGCCGGATGCCCTGCATGATCCTTCCCGGCATGGCCCCCACGTAGGTCCTGCGGTGGCCGCGGATTTCCGCCTCATCCCGGATGCCTCCCAGACTGATCCTCACATACTTCCGGCGAAGAGCCCGGGCAATGCTCTGCCCGATACTGGTCTTGCCCGTTCCCGGAGCGCCCACAAACAGCAGAATGGAACCGGACTGTTTTTTATTCAGGTTCATCACTGCGATCTGCTGAATGATTCTCTGCTTCGGCTTTTTCAGCCCATAATGGTCACTGTCCAGAATCTCCTTCGCCCGGGAAAGATCGATCTCCGGCATGTCCTCGTTTTTCCAGGAAAGACCGGTGACGAAATCCAGATAATCGTAAAGCATCCCGTATTCATGGCCGTTCTGGCCCTCCTGCTTCATACGGTTCAGCACTCTCTCCGCCTCGGCCCGCGCCGTATCGTTCATGCCTGACTTTTGGATCTTCTCCTCAAACTGCTGAATATCCGTCATATTTTCCGGATGGAGCTCGTCCAGCTTCTCCTGAAGAAAACGGATCTGCTTTTTAATGGCGTCCTCCCGGTAAAGCCGTTCGTCGGACTCCTTCTGGGCGCTCTGCACCTCGGTCCGGACCTTCATCATCTCCAGAAAGCCGTAAAACACCTTTTCCAGCAGGTCTGCCCGCAAAGATCTGGAATCCTGGGAAAGAATCTCATATTTTTCTTCCGCGGGAATGGGAAACATGTAAGATATAAAGGAAACCAGTTCGTTCATGCTTTTCCACCGGGACGAGTACTGTCTCATGGTCTCCTCCCAGGGAGTGTCCTGAAGAAAAGACATCAGGCTGGATTTCATTTCTTCAAAACGTTTTTTTTCTTCCTCCTCGCTTAAATCTTCCCTGTCCGGACGTCTCGCATATTCCACCTGCAGCACTCCGTCGGTGATGCCGATATCCGAAACATCCATGCGGCTCCTTGTGTCAATATACACCATGTCGTCATTGTCAATCTGTTCTACCATCCCGGTTACGCCAATGGGATAAAAATCCTGAACGGTTATATTCTCCTTTTCCTTATTCTCCTTCAGCATCAGAAAAATCACGCTCTCCCCAACCTGGATATTTCTGCCTGAAAGTTGTCTCAAATATGTGCCCTGAAAATAGCAGGTCACGTTCGGTAACAGCAACAGATCATAAATTGGCACAATCATCATACCGCATAACCCTCCCAGGGTTTGTTAGCACTCGCCTTCATCGAGTGCCAACACCCTGTTTAAAAAATGTGCTTCCATAAAAAAATCCCCAAGAAGCACCTCTGAAGCTCTAATCATAACCATTATAGTACAATTATAAGATTTGTCAATTATTTTTTTGCAGCAAATAAACGAGACGGAAATTATTTGTAGATTTTTGTCGTTTCCTCCCCATTTTGTGCGAAAATTATTCCAACTTTCAGGCTGAATATTCAGAACAAAACATTCTAACACCGGAACCTCCCGAAGGGACGGGACAGTGACTTTTTCTGCCATCGGAGGGACGCCGCGCGAAAAAGCCCCCGCCCCTCCCGGGTGAGAGGAACGGAGGCCGTCTAAAATCGCACTGTCTGATTTCAGCAACAGAGATTATCTGCCGAACTGGATATCATTGTTGCCGGAATTGGTCGTCCACATTTCCAGCATGTTGATAGGGTCGTTGAAGTCTGCCAGCCATCCGTTGCGGGCCATGTCATAGTTGCCTGCTTTACGCTCGTTCAGGAATACGTTCCACTCCTGGGTCTCGATGGTCACGTCGATACCTACAGCGGCGAAATCCTGCTGAATGGCTTCTGCAACCGCCTGATGTCCGGTTCCTTCATTTACGATGTAGGTAATGCTCAGAGGAGTATCCGCGGAGAGCATTCCGTCGTCGCCGAATACGAAGCCGGCTTCCTCAAGGCATGCCCTTGCTTCTTCCACGTTGGCGTCAAAGGCATCATAGGAAGGATCAAAGTATCCTACAGCTTCCTCACAGGGATAGGTATAAGCGTCGTCGTTGGCGCGGAACTCGCCGCCGTTGCCGTCCAGCATTCCTGCGGGAATGAAGGTGTTGGCGGGCTGCTGTCCTGTCTGGCCGATGTTCTCAACGATGTAGTCACGGTCGATCAGCAGGGACAGACCGCGTCTCATGGCGTTGGCCTGCTCCACAGTCTTGCCTTCAAACAGCGGGCTGTTTACGTTGAAGCATACATAGTAGGTTCCCAGGTTGTCCACGATGTGGAATTCCGGATTGTCCAGAAGACCTGCGATCTCATCTGTGGGAACGGTATCCGCGAAGTCCAGGTCGCCTGCGTTGTAGGCGGCGAAAATAGCGGTATCATCCGCGCTGAGCATCAGCTCGATCCTCTCGATCTTAACCTCGTCAGCTCTGTAGTAGTTGGGGTTCTTTACATAAACCATGCTCTCATTGTGGGTCCAGCTCTCCAGCGTGTAAGCGCCGTCGGTCACAAAACCAGCCTCCAGAGCCCATGCGCCGGGGTTCTCCTGCCAGCCCTCCGCGGACTCCACAGCTTCCTGTTTTACAGGATAGTATGCCGGGAACGCGCACAGGTCAAGGAAGTATACGCAGGGAGCAGCCAGATTCACGGTAAGGGTTTTTCCGTCTTCGCTTGCGGTCACATCCAGAGTTCCGTCGTCTTTTCTGGCGATTACATCAAACATGTACGCATAGTCTGCAGCCGTAGCGGGATCTGCGGCACGGTTCCATGCATATACAAAATCCGTCGCGTCCAGATCGGAGCCATCGCTCCAGAGCAGGCCGTCCTTCAGAGTAAATACATAGGAAAGACCGTCCTCGCTCATCTCATAATTATCAGCCAGCGCCATAACCACTTCACCGGCCTCATTATAAGCGCAGAGTCCTTCGAAGGAGTTTACTACCAGGCAGGCGCCGTCCACGGTGGTATTCAGCGCCGGATCCAGCTTGTCAGGCTCGCTGGCCAGGTTCATGCGAAGGGTGGTATTGTCGCCGTTGTCAGCGAACATGAAATATTTGAATCCATATGCGTTGCTGTAGATTCCCGTCACGTTCTCGCTCTGCATATATACGTCGTTGTAATAATAAAGGGGAACAATGGCGTTGGTCTCCATCAGCATGTCTTCCGCCTGATGCATCAGAGCCTCACGCTCGGCAGTATCGGTAGTCGTCTTAATCTGAACGATCAGGTCATTGTAAGCCTGCCATTCCGGAGCTGCTTCAGAAGATCTGCTGGCAACGTCAGCCACCATGCCGCCTGCTTCTTCAGCGGGAGCTTCCTCGCCTGCATCCTCTGCGGGAGCTTCCTCACCTGCGTCCTCCGCAGGAGCTTCTTCGCCTGCATCCTCTGCGGGAGCTTCTTCTTCTGTACCTTCCTCGGCAGGAGCTTCTTCATCAGCTGTTTCCTCTGCGGGAGCCTCTTCTTCCACAGCAGCTTCCTCCGCAGCTGCATCTTCCTCCGCGTAAACCGCGCTGACAGGAGCCATCGCAGTAGCGGTTGCAAGGAACAGAGCCATCAGTTTCTTAGCTTTCATAATAGTACCTCCTAAAAAATATTTATTTTAAAGGGTGCCGCCCTCTAAAATCACAGATCGCATTTTACTTGTTCCAGCACGCCACCATATGCCCGTTTCCTCTGTCTGCCAGAGAAGGACACTCCCTGGCGCACTGCTCCGTGGCGTAACGGCAGCGGGAGCGGAACGCGCATCCCGTAGGCATATGCATGGGACTGGGCACATCGCCCTGCAGAATGATCCTCTTCCTCTGCCTGGTGATCTTCGGGTCCGGAATGGGAACCGCGGACAAAAGAGAAATCGTGTAGGGATGCTGGGGATTATCATTCAGCTCGTCCGCATCCGCGATCTCCACGATCTTCCCCAGATACATCACGGCAATCCTGTCCGAAATATGACGCACGATAAGAAGGTCATGAGCGATAAACAGATAGGCCACACCCAGCTGTTTCTGCAGATCCTCGAACATATTCACCACCTGGGCCTGAATGGACACATCCAGAGCGCTCACCGGCTCGTCGCAGATAATGAACCTGGGATCCACAGCCAGAGCCCTGGCGATGCCGATCCTCTGCCTCTGACCGCCGGAAAACTCGTGGGCGTACCTTCTGGCATGCTCCGCGTTCAGTCCCACCAGCTCCATGAGATTTAAAATCTTCTCCCTGCGCTCGGCCCTGGTGCTGTACAGCTTATGCACATCCAGAGGTTCTCCGATGATATCCTCCACCGTCATACGGGGATCCAGGGAGGAATAGGGATCCTGAAACACCATCTGCATTTCCTTCCGCAGTTCCGTGATGTTGCTGTTCGTCACCTTCCTGCCGTCAAAGAGAACCTCTCCCCCGGTGGGCTGATACAGCCGGAGGATCGTCCGGCCCACAGTGGTCTTTCCGCATCCGGACTCCCCTACCAGTCCCAGAGTCTCGCCGGGCCTGATGGAAAAGGAAACCCCGTCCACCGCCTTCAGGCTGGTCTTTTTCATAAATCCCGTGCTCACCGGGAAATACTGCTTCAAATCCTTTACTTCTACCAGATATTCGCTGCTCAAGCCTTCACACCTCCCGCCTCTTTTTCCATCATCAGCCGCTTCACGTTCATCCAGCAGGAGGCCCTGTGGGTCTCGCTGATGGCCAGCTCCTCCGGCTTATGATCCAGACAGATCTTCATGGCATTGTCGCAGCGGCTGCAGAAGGCGCAGCCCTTCGGCATGTTCAGAAGATTGATGGGCGTGCCGCTGATGGGGATCAGCCGCTCCTTGCTGTTGTTCACATTGGGAATGGAGCGGAGAAGTCCTTTGGTATACTCGTGGCTGGGGGAATAAAAAATATCATCCGCCGTTCCCCGCTCACAGATGCTTCCCCCGTACATGACAATGATCTTGTCGCACATATCCGCGATAACGCCCAGATCGTGGGTCACCATGATGATGGCCATTCCCAGGGACTTCTGCAGCTCCTGCATCAGTTCCAGGATCTGGGCCTGAATAGTCACATCCAGCGCCGTGGTGGGTTCATCCGCAATCAGAATATCCGGCTCGCAGGCAAGCGCCATGGCAATCATGACACGCTGGCGCATTCCTCCGGAAAGCTCGTAGGGATACTGCCGGATTCTTCTGGCAGGCTCGTTCACCCCTACCAGCTCCAGCATCTCGATGGCCCGGGCCCGGGCCTCCTGCTTCGTCTTATTGGTGTGAAGAAGAATCGCCTCCATGATCTGATTTCCGATGGTATACACCGGATTCAGGCTGGTCATGGGATCCTGAAAGATAATACTGCAGCATTTGCCCCGGAAGCCGGCCATCTGCTTTTTGGAAAACTTCGTGATGTCCTGCCCTTTATAGAGAACCTCGCCTTCGATAATGCGTCCCGCCTCCGCCAGAATCTGCATGATGGAGTAAGCGGTCACGCTTTTGCCGGAACCGGATTCGCCTACGATTCCCATAATCTCGCCGGGCTTCAGGTTAAAGGACACGCCGTTGACCGCCTTGACCTCCCCGGAATCCGTAAAAAACGATGTGTGGAGATTATTCACCTCCAGTATGTATTCACTGCTGTTTCCGCTCATATCACTACCTCCTCAGCTTCGGGTCAAAAGCATCACGCAGTCCGTCGCCCAGAAGGTTGAAGGAAAGCACGATGAGACAAATCACAACCGCCGGAAAGACCAGCTTATGCGGGTAGCTCTGCAGACCGCTGCGGGCCGCGTTTGCCAGAGAGCCCAGAGACGGCATGGGAGCCTGCACGCCCATTCCCAGAAAGCTCAGGAAGCTCTCCGTGAAGATTGCCGAGGGAACCTGCAGGGCCGTGGAAATAATGATCACGCTGAGGCAGTTGGGGATAATATGCTGCCGGATGATCCTGGCAGGCTTCGCGCCGATGGAGCGGGCCGCCAGAATATACTCGTTCTCCTTGATGGTGAGGATCTGCCCCCGGACAAGACGGGCCATGCTCACCCAGTAGAGCAGGGCAAACACCAGGAACAGGGAGATCATATTCACTCCCAGCCCGGCCAGAACCGTATTCTGGATCAGCGGCGCCAGGGTCTCCTTCATGATCACCGAAAGAAGGATCACCATCAGCATATCCGGCAGGGAGTATATGATATCCACGATCCGCATCATAATCAGATCCACCCTGCCTCCCGCATAGCCTGCCACACTTCCGTACAGCAGTCCGATAATCAGCACAATGATGCTGGCAAAAAGTCCTACCGCCAGGGATACCCTCGTTCCGTAAAGAATGCGGACAAAGTAATCCCGGCACTGCTCATCCGTTCCCAGAATGTGGGGGAACAGCTTCTGCCCCTCGTCGATGGCCTTCTGCTCGTTCTTGGACCAGGTAAAGGGCATCAGGTTTTTGGCCGTCTTGTCCCGGCGGCCGTTTACGGAGATCATCTCCTCATATCCGTAGGGCACCACCATGGGGCCCACAACGCAGGCCAGAACGATCAGCACCAGCACCACAATACTCATCATAGCCAGCGGATTTTTTTTCAGGCGGCGCATACCGTCCTTAAAAAAGGTGGTGGACTCGCTCATAACCTCCTGCTGAGCCTTCTCCTCCTCCGTAGCCAGATCGAACTGGGAGGGGCTGAACCGGGAAAGATCCACCTGCAAACTGAAAGGATTCTTCTTAAAATCGTTATTCTTATCTGCCATCTTGATTCCTCCAAATGTTCCTTAATCAAAGGTAATACGCGGGTCAACCAGCTTGTACACCAGGTCGCAGATCAGGTTCATCACCACCATCAGAGTAGCCAGAAAGATGGTGGTGGCCATGACCATGGGGTAATCCCGGTTGGTGATTCCCGTTACAAATTTAGATCCAAGACCGCCGATAGTAAAAATATTCTCCACCACAAGACTTCCTGTAAGGATATAGGCAATCATGGGCCCCGCATAGGTGATGACCGGAATCAGAGCGTTCCGGAGACCGTGCTTGAAGATTACCTTCACAGGAGCCACTCCCTTCGCCCGGGCCGTACGCACGTAATCCTGTCCCAGAGCGTCCAGCATGCTGGTCTTGGTGAGGCGGGTGGTGTAAGCCATGGGGTACAGAGAAAGGGCGATCACCGGAAGCACGTAATTCTGACTGTCCGTGCTGAAAACCGGAAACCATCCCAGCTGAATACAGAACACCAGCAGCAGAAGGGTCGCCAGCACGAAGCTGGGGACCGCCGTGGCGAGGGTGGACAGAAACACGATCAGCCGATCCGGCCATTTATTTCTGTTCAGAGCCGCAATACTGCCGAACACAATTCCGCAGGCCAGCGCCACAGCCGCCGCCATGCCGCCCAGCTTCGCGGAAACGGCAAAGGACTCGCTGATGGTCTTCATAATATCCCGCCCTGTTTTCAGGGATACGCCGAAATCCCCGTGGGCCAGGTTTTTCAGATAAAGTCCGAACTGTACGATCACCGGTTTGTCCAGATTGTACCGTTCCATCAATACCGCCTTCACCTCCGGGCTGGGGGCCTTCTCCGAATCAAAGGGGCCGCCCGGGATGGCGTTCATCCCGAAAAAGGTAATCGCGCAGATGATAAATACTGTCACAATCGCCAGCAGTATTCTCTTAACCACGTATTTTGCCAAGTGAATCACTCTCCTTCGTCATTTTGTCTGCCCTCCCGTACATTTGTCCACCGGCGGGAGACATAATCGCTAACCTATTATATAATTCTGATTCAATATTTGTCAATGTTCTTTCAGGATTAATACAAAAGTTGAAAATAACAAAAAATAATGAAATAATACCCGGAACCGTGGCAGAAGTACAGGAAAAAACAGAGAACATCAGATAAAATATGGGAATTTCTTTATTGCAGAAGAGAAACATCATTGTTATAATCGTTAAAAGTATAAAAATAAAGCCGCCGGATCATAATGTGACAATACAATATGGAGAAATCTTCTCTGTCATCCCTCCATATACTGTTCTTCGTCAGCATTTACCGGCAGCCCCATAAAAACAGGAAGTGAACTCCGTTATGAAATTAACGAAATTTCAGCACACCATATATGACGTCGTCATAAGCATTCTGGCCGTAGCCGCCGCCGTTCTGGTCCTCATCGATCTTTCACAGGGACTGAACGCCCGGCAGCAGCTCATCGATCAGATCATCCTGTTCATTTTTCTGGTGGATTACTTGGTCCGCCTTTTTGTGGCGCCCAAAAAACTGTATTTCATCCGGACCAACATCTGCGATCTCATCGCCATCCTTCCCTTTCACACCGTATTCCGGCTGTTCAAAGTGGCGTCCATCTCAAAATTTGCCATTTTTGCCAAGCTTCCCAGAGCTTTTGCCTTCATGTACCGTCCCCTGAAAAAGCTCCAGCGTTCCTTTTACACCAACGGCTTCAAGTACATGATCTTCGTGGCCACGGTCATGATCATTCTGGGCGGAATTCTCATTCACTTCGCGGAGGGGATGAGCTACGGGGACGGCATCTGGTGGGCTTTCGTCACCACCACCACGGTGGGCTACGGGGATATCTCTCCCTCCACGCTCTACGGGAGGCTTATCGCCATGGTGCTGATGCTCATAGGAATCGGACTTCTTGGAACCATCACCAGTACCCTTACCTCCTATTTTCTGAAACCGTCCGCCAGCGGGGTCCGGAACGAAACTCTGGACTCCATCAAGACACAGCTGGACCACTTCGACGAGCTGAGCACCCAGGATGTGGACGATATCTGCAGGATCCTGAAAGCCCTCAAAAAATCCGAAAAATAGTTTTTACTGCAGTCTGTCCAGCATCCTCTCCAGCTCCTCATAGCTTCCGATGGTGTTGGACTCTCTGCGGAGTCCTGCGCTGTGGCGCATCCCGGCCGTATACCATGCCACATGCTTGCGCATCTCCCGGATTCCCGTATATTCTCCCTTCAGAGCAATCACATCCCTGGCGTGACGAAGGATCATCTCCCTCACTTCCTCCAGACAGGGCCTTTCCGGTTCCCTGCCGTCTCTGAAATACCTGTTCAGTTCCCGGAAAATCCAGGGATTTCCCCGCACAGCCCTTCCGACCATCACGGCGTCGCACCCTGTCTCCCTCATGAGCGCTTCCGCTTTTTGCGGGGAATCCACGTCCCCGTTTCCGATCACGGGAATGGAAACCGCCTCCTTCACCCGGCGGATGGCGTCCCAGTCCGCCTTTCCGGAATAATACTGCTGCCTCGTCCGGGCGTGCACCGCTATGGCGGCCGCTCCCGCATCCTCCGCAATCTTCGCGATTTCCACAATATCCACCGGCACATTTTCAAACCCGATGCGCATCTTCACCGTCACCGGCTTTTTTACTGCTCCGGACACCGCCGACACGATTCTGCCGATGAGGGCCGGATTCTTCAGCAGGGCGGAACCCTCTCCGTTGTTCACCACTTTTGGCACCGGACATCCCATATTGATATCCAGAATGTCAAAAGGCCGTTCCTCTATACTTCTGGCCGCCTCCCCCATAAGCTCCGGCTCGCTGCCGAAAAGCTGGAGAGAAACGGGATGCTCGCTCTCATGGATTTCCATAAGGGCCTCCGTATTTTTGTTATGGTAGGTAATCGCCTTGGCGCTCACCATCTCCATGCACACCAGGCCTGCCCCCTGTTCCCTGCAGATCCGCCGGAAGGGAAGGTCCGTCACCCCGGCCATGGGAGCCAGCACGAAGGGATTCTCCATCTCCACCTTTCCGATCTTCCATCCCATCCTCATGCCTGCTCCTCTTCCGCCTTTTTCTGAAGCTCTTCCCCGGGATCCTCCCCCAGGAAAAAGACCCTGTAGTACAATTCCAGGGACTCCAGCAGATCCTCCTTCTCCCGGCGGAGCTGCTTGATCCGGAGGGCGCTTCCGATCTCATCGTACATGGCGTCCGCGTCCAGAGCCTCCGTCTTAAACTGCAGGGTCCCCTCCTCGTCAAATTCCAGGGTAAAGATCCCGCCGATCTCCTCCGTATAAAGCACGCACAAAATCTGCAGTTCCTGCTTTATGGCCTCGGGAAGGGCCTGAAAGTCCTGATTAAAGTAATATTTCCGCTCATAGGCGTTGGCGCCGCAGAGCACCACATTTTCCTGATACATACAGCCTCCCTGTCCGTTTTTTCCGAACCATTCTATCGCATGATCGGTGTCCTTGAACCTGCTGTTTTTCAGATCATTCTGTCATACGATCACTGTCCTTGAACCTTCTGTTTTTTCAGATCATTCTGTCATACGATCACTGTCCTTGAACCTTCTGTTTTTTCAGATCATTCTGTCATACGATCACTGTCCTTGAACCTTCTGTTTTTTCAGATCATTCTATCGCACAATCGCTGTTCTTGAACCTTCTGTTTTTTCAGATCATTCTATCGCATAATTATAGTCCTGAAAATCGTACACTTTTTCATGCAGGTTCTTCTTCATCTTACGGAAGAGGTATCCTGTCACACATAGCTGTACAGTCCTCTGACGGATACTTCCCCAGAGCGGATACTCTCCACATAACCGCCCCTGCGTCTCACCAGAAGCTCCCCCGCGTCATTGATCCCCAGAGCGGTTCCCTCGTAAGGCCTTACCGGCTCCAGCACCTTTACCTTTTTCCCCCTGTTGGCCAGAATCCCGTTATAATCCTCCTTCAGCAGACTGAGGTCGCAGGTTTTGAGAAACTTCTCATAATTTTCCTCAAATCGCTCCAGCACCAGAGCCGTCACCATACTTCTGTCAAAATACTTTCCGCTCTCCAGGCGAAGGGAGGTGGCCTTATCCGCCAGATCCTCCGGAAAGCTTTCCACATTCACGTTGATCCCCACGCCGATGATCACCTCCCGAATCCGGTTTTTCTCCAGGTTCATCTCCGTAAGGATTCCGCAGATCTTTTTCCGGGACAGGGCCACGTCGTTGGGCCATTTAATGGATGTTTTCATTCTCAGGCGTCCCACGGCCTGTGCCACGGAAAGTCCCATAACCAGGGTAAGCATGGGAGCCGCGTCCGGGGCGAAGGACGGCCTCAGCAGAAGGGACATCATCACCGAGGTTCCCGCCGGAGCGGTCCATCTCCGTCCCAGGCGGCCCTTTCCCTCCGTCTGGAGCTCCGCCACCACCAGCGTCCCGTGGGGCGCTCCCTCTCTGGCCAGCCGTTTCGCCAGTTCATTTGTAGAATCTGTTTCCAGCACAAAATGGACGGTCTGAGCCGCCCATTTCGTATGTATCGTACTTAAAATCGTACTCCGGTCGAAGGTATATTCTGCCCTGATATTTCCAGTCATAAGTCCTCTGCCCCTCTTCCATTCTTCCGTTATTCTTCTGCAGGAACTCCCAGAGTCGCCGCCATTACCGCCTTGATGGTATGCATGCGGTTTTCCGCCTCATCGAACACTTTGGACTGAGCGGATTCAAACACCTCGTCGGTGACCTCCATTTCAGTAAGTCCGAAACGTTCTCCCATCTCCTTGCCAATAGTGGTTTTCAGATCATGGAAGGAAGGCAGGCAGTGAAGGAAAATGGCCTGTTCTCCCGCCCGGGCCATGATCTCCCCGGTCACCTTATAGGGAGTGAGATCCCGGATCCGCTCCTCCCATACTTCATCCGGCTCGCCCATGGACACCCACACGTCCGTATAAACCACATCTGCGTTCTTCGCGCCCTCCATGGCGTCCTCCGTCAGTGTGATGGAACCGCCGGAAGCTTTCGCGTACTCCTGACAAAGCTCCACCAGTTCCGGGGATGGGAAATATTTCTTCGCGGTGCAGGCCACGAAGTCCATGCCCAGCTTGGCGCAGGTCACCATCAGAGAATTGCCCATATTGTACCGGGCGTCGCCCATATACACCAGACGGATCCCTTTCAGCCTGCCGAAATGCTCCCGGATGGTGAGCATATCCGCCAGCATCTGGGTGGGATGATACTCGTTAGTCAGGCCGTTCCACACGGGAACGCCCGCATACTTCGCCAGCTCCTCCACGATCTCCTGGCCAAAGCCTCTGTACTCGATCCCCTCAAACATTCTGCCGAGAACTCTGGCAGTATCCGCAATGCTCTCCTTCTTTCCGATCTGAGATCCCCTGGGATCCAGATAGGTGCTGCCCATCCCCAGATCGTGGGCAGCCACCTCGAAAGCACACCTTGTTCTGGTGCTGGTCTTCTCAAAGATCAGGGCCACATTTTTGCCCCGGAAATATTCATGGGGCACCCCGGCCTTCTTTTTTGCCTTGAGATCCGCCGCCAGATCCAGAAGATAAAGGATCTCCTCCGGAGTAAAATCTTTCAGTGTCAGGAAATTCCGTCCTTTT
Organism: uncultured Lachnospiraceae bacterium; assembly: GCA_947626985.1. Taxonomy (GTDB): domain Bacteria; phylum Bacillota; class Clostridia; order Lachnospirales; family Lachnospiraceae; genus Blautia_A. The sequence goes on from CANQUG010000003.1 coordinate 101,763, forward strand.
AAGTTCATAATAATCCTCCTCGTTATTGCCCCTCTGTATTTCTATTCTTTCTCAGTTTCTCCCACAATTTCCTTCAGAGAGGCAGCCAGCCCTGCCAGTCCCTGAATCTCCGAGGGAATGATGATCTTCGTAGCCTTTCCGTCCGCAGCCTTCGCGAAGGCCTCCAGACTTTTCAAAGTGAGTACGGCCTGATCCGCTCCCGCTTCCTTGATCATGCGCAGACCTTCCGCATTGGCGCTCTGCACCTTCAGAACCGCCTCGGCCTGACCTTCCGCTTCCTTGATCATTCGTTCCTTCTGGGCCTCTGCCCGGAGAATGGCCGCCTGCTTCTCCGCCTCGGCGTCCAGAATTGCGGACTGCTTTTTGCCCTCCGCCACCAGAATGGTGGAACGCTTTTCACCCTCTGCGATGAGAATGGCCTCACGGCGTTCACGCTCCGCCTTCATCTGCTTCTCCATGGCGTCCTGAATGGCCGCCGGCGGAATGATGTTCTTAAGCTCCACACGGTTTACCTTGATGCCCCAGGGATCCGTGGCCTCGTCCAGAGAAGCCCGCATCCTGGTGTTGATTACCTCACGGGAGGTCAGGGTTTCATCCAGCTCCATGTCTCCGATGATGTTCCGGAGCGTGGTGGCCGAAAGATTTTCAATCGCCATAATGGGATTTTCCACGCCGTAGGCAAACAGCTTGGGATCGGTAATCTGGAAAAATACCACCGTATCGATCTGCATGGTAACGTTATCCTTGGTAATCACAGGCTGAGGCGGAAAGTCCACCACCTGCTCCTTCAGATTTACCTTTCTGGCTACCCGCTCAATAAAGGGCACCTTAAAATGAATGCCCGTATTCCAGGTGGCACGGTACGCGCCCAGACGCTCCAGGATCACCGCATAAGCCTGAGGCACAATGCGGATGCAGGACGCCAGGATCCACACCACCAGCACAAGAATCACAATGATAAAAATAATACCGCTCATTAAATGCAGACTCATAGGTTCTCTCCTTCCTTGGACCATTCTTCCACAATCAGTTTCACACCTTTTACTTCCAGAATTTTCACAACCGTCCCCTGGGGGATAATGTGATCGTCCCGGTTTGCTCTGGCCGTCCACTCCACATCGTTCAGCCGCACCTGGCCCGTCTGGGCCAGATTATCGATGTCCCGGGTAACCACCGCTCTTTTTCCCGGCAGGCTGTTCACGTTGGTGCCCTCCACCTCCCGGTTCATGATTCTCAGCGCCACAGGCCTGGTGAAAATCACAAGGATCAGGGAAACCACCAGGAACAGAATGACCTGAATGGCAAAGCCGGCACCCGCGTAAGCCGCCACCGCGGCCACCAGCGCTCCGCCGGCGAACCAGATGGTGGTAAGTCCCGCCGTGACCGCCTCCACGATCAGCAGAAAAGCCAGAATACCCAGCCAGATAAATGGTATCATTGACACGCCTCATTCCCCCTTTTCCAAAATCTTCATATATAATGCCTGTGCTGCCACGCCCGGGTTTCCTGTCAGCTGCTTCTTAAAAAATTCTGCAGCATCCGGCAAACCTCCTCCCTGCAGCTTCACATTCCGTCAGCTTCCAGCCCCTGACTGACGGCATATTTCTGCCTTGCGGCCTCGTACATGAAACACTTTGCCCGTGTCATCTGTGCCCGGGGCTTACTGCACGTCTCTGCCTCGCAGCCTTGTCCATGAGACACTTTGCCCATGTCATCTGTGCCCGGGACTTACTGCACGTCTCTGCCTTGCGGCCTCGTACGTAAGGATTCCCGCAGCCATGGCCGCGTTCAGGGATTCCACCTGACCGCACATGGGAATCCGGATCAGACAGTCGGCGCAGGATACAGCCTGCTCCGTCAGCCCCTTTCCCTCGTTTCCGATGAAAAACGCAGTTCCGCCTTCATAGGATTCCCCGTCATAATCATTTTTACCCTTTAAATGCGCCGCAAAGGTCCGGATCTTTTTCTCCCGGAACAGATTGCTCAATGACGCCACATCCTCCACATAAAAGAAAGGCATCCTGTAAATGGAACCCATGGTGGAGCGGATCACCTTGGGATTCGTCACATCCACGCAGGTTTTTGTGAGAAAAATACACCGCACTCCCGCTCCCTCCGCCGTGCGGAAGATGGTCCCTGCGTTCCCCGGATCCTGCAGATCCTCCAGCACAAGCACGAGAGGATTCTCCTCCTTCAGGACCTCATCCGGCGCATAAGAAGGCGTCTTCAGCACCGTCAGAACTCCCTGAGGCGTAAGCGTGTCGCTCATCTGGCGGAACACATTATCCGCCGCTACCTCGAAGGGCAGATCCCTCACCTTTTCCATAAAGGCTTCGTCCCCGGCCAGCGTCTCCGACAGAAACACCCTGTGGATCCAGCCTTTCGGCGCCTCTCCGAACATCTTCTTTCCTTCCGCCACAAACAGCCCCTGTTCCCTCCGGGCCTTCGCCCTCTGGTTCAGCTGCATGACGTTTTTAACCTGAGGGTTATTCATGCTGGTGATCATTCTCTCAACCTCCGGACGCTTTATTCAAATTCCGGTTATTTCCCATGGCGATGAGCGTGCAGTCCGCCGGCAGGGGCTCCTGAGGATCCAGATAGACCCGAACCTCCTCATGGATTTTCAGACCGATAATGTTGACCTTATACTTCTCCCGGATCTTCAGCTGCCCCAGAGTCTTTCCCACCCATCCCGCGGGAATCCGGAACTCCGCCATGCTCACCTCGGAGGAAAGCTCAAAGATATCCAGAAATCCGCTGGACAAAAGGTTCCTCGCCACACGAAGCCCCATGGAGTTCTCCGGATAGATCACCTCATCCGCGCCGATCTTGCTCAGGATCCTGCCGTGGAGCCGCGTGGTGGCCTTGGCGATCACCTGAGAGACGCCCAGATCCTTGGCCTGCATGGTGGCGTTTACGCTTGCCTCAATATTTTCGGAGACCGCAATAATGGCCACATCCACATTCTGCACTCCCAGGGACTTTAAGATCCCCGGCTCCCGCACGTCTGCCTTTACCGCATAGGCCACCTTATCCGCAATCTCCTGTATGTTCTCCTCTTTGTCGTCGATGGCCAGCACGTCGCAGTCGGATTCCGCCAGCGTCAGGGCCACGGCCATGCCGAACTGCCCCAGGCCGATCACGGCAAATGATTTTCGTTTCATAAATAGTTCCTCCAGCATCCTCCCGTTTCTTCCCGTCATCCCCGGGTTCCTGCGCTCCCCGCACTCCGACACCTGCAAAACTCACCCGATCATCACATCTTCCTCCGCCAGGTGAGTTCCCTCACCGTGGAAATTCCGGGCCCTGGCCAGCACGGCGGTCCCCAGAGTCAGAGGGCCGATCCTGCCCAGATACATGGCAAGGATAATGATCCACTTCCCCGCCAGAGTCAGCTTCGGCGTCAGCCCGCGGGTCAGGCCCACGGTGGCGGCCGCGGAGGTCAGTTCATAAATCACATCCATACTGTCCGCCTCCGGCATCGCTGCCATAAGCAGCAGACACAGAAACAGCAGCGTCATAAAACCCATCCCCGTCACAACCACAGCGGAGCGGATATAGCCCGCCCGTATCCTCCGATGAGCAAACTCCACATCTCTTTTGCCCTTTAAATTGGACACTACGCTCAGTACCAGCACTGCTGCCGTGGTGGTCTTCACTCCGCCTGCCGTTCCCATGGGAGAACCGCCTATAAACATCAGTACCAGACAGAGCACTGCGGAAGCGTTGGAGAGCGCTCCCTGATCCACCGTGAGGAAGCCTGCCGTCCTGGTGGTCACAGACTGAAAAAGCGACGCCATCAGCTGCACCCCCAGGGGCATCCCGGCTATGGTCCGGGGATTATTATGCTCAAAAATAAAAATCAGCAGGGCCCCGCCAAACACCAGAACAGCCGTCGTCACCAGCACCAGCTTGCTGTGGAGACGCAGGCTCTGAAACCATCTTCCCGGCGCCAGCTCTCTTCGGAAAACCCTCCTGCTCTTTGCCCAGAGATCCCACCACACTGTGAAGCCCAGTCCGGAGGCGACCACCAGTCCAATCGTTGTAAAATTCACTAACGGATCCGCCGCATAGGGAGCCAGGCTGTTCTCCCCCAGCAGATCCACGCCCGCGTTGCAGAATGCGGACACAGCGGTGAACACCGACTGTCCCGCCCCCTTCACCGGGCCGAACTGGGGAACAAACCGGACAGCATAGCACAGAGCTCCCACAGCCTCCGCCCCGAACACACAGGCTACCACTCTTTTTACCACCGTCACCAGGCCCGACATCCGGTCCAGATTATAGGACTCCTGAATCATTCTTCTGTTCCGCATGGATATCTTTTTGTGAAGGGTGATAAAAAGAATGCTGGCAAGGGCGATCAGCCCGATTCCGCCGATCTGGATCAGAATCAGAATCACCGCTTTTCCCGCCAGCGTCCAGTGCTGCGCCGTGGTCACGGTCACAAGTCCCGTCACACACACGCAGGTAGTGGCCGTAAACATCGCATCCGTAAAGGAAGTGTGTTCCCCTGCCGCAGTGCACGGCGGCATCCACAGAACCAGGCCTCCCAGAAAAATCGTGAGGGCAAAGCTCAGAGCAATGACCTGCGCCGTGCTGAATTTTTTTGACTTGCCAGCGGAAAGGAGAATCTTCCGTTTCAGAGACTCCCCTTTCCGTAAATCTCCCTGTTTCATTATTTCCTCGCAGGTTTTCCGTTCTTGTCATAGTTATGGGAAAGAGAATTGCATACCTCCCACTGATACTCGGAAATGCTCTTCTTCATGGAGAGAGCTTCATCGATATCGAAGTCCACGTACTCTCCGTGACGATATCCCACAACCCTGCAGGTCTTTCCCTGAACCAGAAGGTCCACGGCCATGGCTCCCATCATGGAAGCGTACACTCTGTCCTTGCAGGTGGGACTTCCGCCTCTCTGCATGTGGCCCAGAATGGTAGCTCGCGTCTCAATGCCCGTAGCGGCCTCGATCCGCTTCGCCATGGCTTCGGAATGGCCGATGCCCTCCGCGTTGATGATGATGTGATGTTTTTTGCCCAGCTTGCGGTTCGTGATGATGTTGTTGATGATCTTCTGCTCATCGTAGTCATACTTCTCGGGAATCAGGATGTCCTCCGCGCCGTTGGCGATTCCGCACCAGAGAGCCAGATAACCCGCGTTGCGGCCCATAACCTCAATGATGCTGCAGCGCTCATGAGAGGTGGAGGTATCACGCACCTTATCGATGGCTTCCATAGCCGTATTCACCGCGGTGTCAAAACCGATGGTATACTCTGTACAGGCAATATCCAGATCGATGGTTCCCGGCACGCCGATGGTGTTGATCCCCTGCTCCGCCAGCTTCTGTGCTCCCGCAAAGGAACCGTCGCCGCCGATGACCACCAGTCCCTCGATGCCGTGCTTCCTGCACACCTCAGCGCCCCTCTGCTGTCCGTCCAGAGTCCGGAACTCCGCGCAGCGGGCCGTATACAGAACCGTACCGCCCCTCTGGATGGTATCGGAAACGTCTCTGGCCGTCATATCTATAATCTCTTCATTTAAAAGACCGTTATAACCCTTATAAATACCCTTCACATTCAGTCCGTTGCTCAGGCCCCTTCTTACCACTGCACGGATAGCCGCGTTCATGCCGGGGGCGTCGCCGCCGCTGGTCAAAACCCCAATGGTCTTAATTTTACTCTCTGCCATAATCTTTTACTCCTCCATCTTCTGAAGCATTTCATACGAGCCTTCCGCCCTTTTCCGAAAACACGATACCTGGATGTCTGCAGCTGCTCCCTGCAGAAATATCATACCTGGATGTTCTGCAGCTGCTCCTCCCGGATATATCGTCCCTGAATGTTCCGCAGCTGCCCCTCCCGGATATATGATACCTGGATGTTCCGCAGCTGCTCCTCCCGGAAAAATCTGCTCCTCAGCCCCGGCATCCCTGCTGCCCTGCCGGCACACAGATTCTGCCTGTATTCGGGTATAGTGTAATTCATTTCTAAAAGTTTTTCAATACTCTTTCCACAACTTTAACATTGGAATCCCCATAATTTTTCCGGAGCCCGTCCAGAAGAAACTCCGATATTTCCACGCGCCAGGAGGCCGGCAGCTTTTTCATGGCCTTCACGTCCTTCAAAAAGATCACCACGCTCTCCTTTCCCGGATATTCCCGGAGCTCCTCCAGAAGTCCGGCCTCCTTCCCGGCATACTCCTCCTTATCCCGGAACTGGATCCACACCTCTCTGGGAATATCGCTGAAGGAACGCACCTTCTCCAGGATCAGCTTGCTGGCCTTGTCGTCCTCCCCGGAAACCCTGCCCTGGATGAACACCCGCGCTTCCTCACTGATCAGAGACTGGCATTTCTCGTAATCCCTGGGAAAGACCACCACCTCCACGGTTCCCACCAGATCCTCCAGAGTGAGAAAGGCCATCACCTTGTTATTTTTCGTATATTTGATGGTTTTATCCGTGATCATTCCTCCGACGATCACCTTTTCTCCGTCCCGCACCCGTGGGAATCCCGTCTCCTCATCCGGCTGAAAATCCATGGTTTTGGCAGTAATGGTCTTCTCCATAATGTTCCGATACCGTTCCAGGGGATGACCGCTGAGGTAGATCCCCAGCACCTCCTTCTCGTAGGCCAGAAGCTCCTCCCTGTCAAACTCCTCCAGAGGAGGCATCTGAATCTCGTACTCCCGCTTCTCCTCCTCGCTCACCAGGTCAAAGAGGCTTATCTGCCCCTCCATGCTGTGCTTCCTGTCCTGGCTGATGTTGTCCACGATCTGAGGAAAGATCACATATTTCTGATGACGGTTCCCCTCCAGGGCGTCCATGGCCCCGGCCTTTATAAAGTTTTCAATGGCCCGCTTGTTTACCGTGTTCAGGTTTCTCTCTATAAAGTCCTTCAGGGAGCGGTACTCGCCGTTTTCCTCCCGCTCCTTCACCAGAGCGTCGATCACCGGACGGCCTATGCTCTTGATGGCGGAAAGTCCGTAGCGGATGGCCTGTCCGTCCACGGAAAAGCCGTACTGCCCCCGGTTGATGTCCGGAGGAAGCAGGGGGATCCCCATCTGCCTGCAGACCATAATGTACTCGGCCACCTTGCTGGGCATTTCAATGACGGAGGTCATCAGAGCCGCCATGAACTCCACGGGATAATAATATTTCAGATAGGCGGTCTGATAGGCCACCACTGCATAGGCCGCCGCGTGGGATTTATTAAAGGCGTATCGGGCAAAATCCGTCATTTCGTCAAAAATTTTGTCGGCTGTCTTTTCCGGGATGCCGTTGGCAATGCAGCCGGGAACGCCTTCCTCCGGATTGCCGTACACGAAGTTCTTCCGCTCCTTCTCCATGACGGAGGCCTTCTTTTTGGACATTGCCCTCCGGACGAGGTCGCTCCGCCCCAGCGTATAGCCCGCCAGGCTCCGCACGATCTGCATCACCTGCTCCTGGTACACGATACAGCCGTAGGTGGCCTTTAAAATGGGCTCCAGCTGGGGACAGTCGTAGCGTATGGTATCGGGACGGTTTTTGCCCCGGATATACTGGGGAATAAAGTCCATGGGGCCGGGACGGTACAGGGAAATTCCTGCGATCACGTCCTCCAGGCTCTGAGGCTTCAGCTCCTTCATAAAGTTCTTCATCCCCGCGCTTTCCAGCTGGAACACGCCCTCGGAATGGCCGTTTCCCAGAGAATCCAGAACCTTTTTATCATTATAATCTATGTTCTGCATGTCCAGAACCACACCGGTGTTTTCCTTCACCAGCTTCTGGGCATTCTGGATCACCGTAAGCGTGCGGAGCCCCAGAAAATCCATTTTCAGAAGTCCCAGTTCCTCCAGGGTAGTCATGGTAAACTGGGTGGTGATGGAACCATCCTGGGCTCTGGACAAAGGCACGTACTCGTCCACGCTTTTCTGGCTGATTACCACTCCGGCCGCGTGCATGGATGTATGTCTGGGAAGGCCCTCCAGGCGTTTGGCCGTGTCGATGAGATAACGGACGTCCTCCTGTTCGTCGTAGGCCTTCTTCAGCTCCGGATTGATCTCCAGAGCCTTGTCGATGGTGATTTCAGCCTGGTTGGGAATCCTGGGGATCATTTTCGCTATGCCGTCCACCTGGGAATAGGGCATGTCCAGCACCCGGCCCACATCCCGGATCACGCCCCGGGCGGCCAGAGTACCGAAGGTGACGATCTGCACCACCCGGTCCTTGCCGTATTTGCGCACCACGTAGTCGATGACCTCCTGCCTGCGCTCGAAGCAGAAATCCACGTCGATATCCGGCATGGACACACGCTCCGGATTCAGAAAGCGCTCAAAGATCAGGTCGTAGCGCAGAGGGTCCAGAAGGGTGATTCCCAGAGTATAGGCCACCAGGCTTCCCGCGGCGGAACCGCGTCCCGGCCCCACCATAATGTCCCTGTCCCGGGCATATTTGATAAAATCCCACACGATGAGGAAATAATCCACGTAGCCCATATTTTTGATGGTGGAGAGCTCATAGTTCAGCCGCTCTTTAAGCTCCTCCGTCACCGGATCGTACAGCCGGGCCAGTCCCTCATAGCACAGTTTGTTCAGATATTCCCAGGAGGTATAGCCCTCCGGCACGTCAAATTTGGGCAGCTTGGTCACGCCAAACTCGATCTCCACGTGGCAGCGGTCCGCGATCTTCTGGGTATTTTCCAGCGCTTCGGGGGCATATGAAAAAAGAGAGGCCATCTCTTCGGGGGATTTCACATAGTACTGGCCGCCCTCGTAGCGCATGCGGTCCTCGTCGGAAAGCTTTTTGCCGGTCTGGAGGCAGAGAAGAATGTCGTGAGGCTCCGCGTCCTCCTCCACAGTGTAGTGGACGTCGTTGGTGGCCACCAGATCGATCCCCGTCTCGCTGTGCATGCGCATAAGCTGCTGGTTCACCATCTTCTGCTCTGAAATCCCGTGATCCTGCAGCTCCAGGAAAAAGTTCCCCTTTCCGAAAATCTCCTCATACCGGAGAGCGGCTTCCTTGGCGTCCTCGTACATTCCTCTGGTGAGATACCGGGCCACCTCTCCCGCCAGGCAGGCGCTGAGGGCGATGATGCCCTCATGGTACTCCCTCAGAACCTCCATATCCACCCTGGGTCTGTAGTAGAAGCCTTCCACAAAGCCTTTGGACACGATCTTCATCAGGTTGCTGTAGCCCACGTTGTTCTCTGCCAAGAGCACCAGGTGATAGTACCGGTCATCCCCGCTTCCCACCTCTCTGTCAAAACGGGAGCCGGGAGCCACGTACACCTCGCAGCCCAGAACGGGGTTGATCCCCGCCTCCCTGGCCGCCCGGTAAAAGTCGATGACGCCGTACATTACGCCGTGATCCGTGATGGCCGCGCTGTTCATCCCCAGCTCCTTCACTCTGGCCACATACTCTTTGATCTTATTGCAGCCGTCCAGCAGACTGTACTCCGTATGCACATGAAGATGCGCAAAATTCAAATCATTTTTCATAAATCCTTCCATCCCGGATTTCCACTTTTCCTTCCTTCAGAAGTCTCCCTACCGCTCTCTTAAAGGCGTTTTTGCTCAGACCGAATTCCCTCTGGATGACCTGAGGGGAGGCTTTGTCGTCAAAGGGCAGAACCCCCGCAAATTCCTGAATCACTCCCAGCACCATCTCCGCGTCCTCGTCCATCTGGAGGTAGGCCTTCCGGCGGTTGGTGACGTTCATTTTTCCGTCCTCCTTCACCTCCGTCACACGGAGATCCAGGATCATGCCCGGACGGTATGTTCCTTGGGCCTCCCGGAGGGGGATCAGGGCCGAATATTTGTCGTCCACGGCCACAAACACGCCGAAATTTCCGCTGGTCTCATACACTCTGCCCTTCACCTGGTCTCCCACAACGTAAGGCGGTTTCTGAGAAAGGTAATGATAAACCTTCATGGTAGCGCAGAGTCTGCTGCTTTTATCCACATAAAGGGCCACCAGGCATTCCTGCCCTTCCCGGACCCGTTCTGTCTGCTCATGGTAGGGAAGGAGAAGGTCCTTCTCCAGTCCCCAGTCCAGAAAGGCGCCGATCTTCGTCACCTGTTTCACCTTCAGTACCGCTGTTTTTCCCAGTGTGATCAGGGGTTCCCGCACTGTGGCGATCAGGCGGTCCCTGGAGTCTTTGTAAATGAATACCTCCAGGCGGTCCCCCTCCTTCGTTCCGGGAGGAACCTGTTTCTGAGGAAGCAGCACCCGCTCCCCGTCGCCTGCGTTCTCCGCCAGATATACTCCGAAATCCACTGTCTTAACTACCGTCAAAGCCTGCTGCATTCCCAATGAAATCATGTAGTCCTCCTTATTCGTATAGCAGGGTAACACATAGAAAAAAGATGGCTTTACAAAAACATGAACATTCCTGTAAAGCCATATCTGTAAAGTTACTTTTTATTTGCTCTGCCCGTAACAGGCGGCAAAGCTGTTGTTCTGATTTTTTTTCTGCGGACGTTATTTTTTGCCTGTTCTGTTTGTAATGTACGTGTTGTTCTGATTTTTTTCTGCGGTCATTATTTTTTGCCTGTTCTGTTTGTAATGTACGGCATAGATTGCCATCTCACCTTTTTCCGCCACAGACGTTATATTTTATTTGCTCTGCCCGTAATAGGCGTTGGGGCCGTGCTTTCTGTAATAATGCTTGTCCTGCATCTCCTGAGGAGCAGGCTTCACGTTGGGATTGATCATTTCGCAGCGGGCGGCCATTTTCGCTACTTCCTCCAGAACCACCGCGTTGTGAACCGCTTCATGAGCGTCCTTGCCCCAGGTGAAGGGACCATGGTTCTTGCAGAGCACTGTGGGCACCGCCATATAATCCCGGTCCTTAAAATATTCCACGATGGAAATTCCCGTATTTTTTTCGTAGGCTTCCTCAATCTCTTCCTTCGTGAGGTTTCTTACGCAGGGAACTTCTCCGTAAATATAATCGGCATGGGTGGTTCCGTAGCAGGGAATTGGCCGGCCGGCCTGCGCCCAGCTGGTAGCCCAGGGTGAATGGGTGTGGACGATTCCTCCTACATTGGGGAAGGCATTGTAAAGGACTACATGGGTGGCCGTATCGGAGGAGGGGGAATAGTCTCCTTCCACTTTATTTCCCTGAAGGTCCACCACTACCATGTCCTCGGGTTTTAATTTATCATACTCCACGCCGCTGGGCTTGATTACGAATAATCCCTTTTCCCGGTCTATTCCGCTGACATTGCCCCAGGTAAAGGTTACCAGTCCGTATTTCGGCAGATCCATATTCGCCCTGTATACTTCTTCTTTCAGTTTCTCAAGCATGATGATCACTCCTTTTTAATTTTTTAATTGCATTTTTCAGCCTTGTTCCCGGCAGGAACATTTCTCTGACTATATTTCGTAAACGACACCATACATAAAAACGTTTATAATGTTAACGAAAACATATATAACATCAACAAAAACGTTAATCCAGTTGATTCATTATAGCAGATACGGCAGATGCTCTCAAGCGGTTTTACTGATAAGATAGACAAATTTGCTGATTCGCTGATAATTTGCTGATAAAAACAGGTGAGAAGAATAATCCTCACAGAACGCTGAGCACCCGGACGCAGGCAAGCCTGTGCTTCCTGTCTGTTGACGGCGCAACACTCCGGCGAACTAACCGCCAACTCCGGCTAGGACGCTCAGGAAGAGCCTTCGCGCCCAAGTCTCCGTAAGCGGTGGATTTCGCCTCCGCTAAAACCGCGCCCAAACGGTCTGCCAGACAGGAAGCACAGGCTTGTCTGCTGTGTATCGATTCCTCCACGGGAATTTTTTCATCCTGTAAAAAAGGGCTGCCTTGCATAGTCCACTATTACCCGTCACTTTTTTCATCCCAGAACAGATAGCTTCGACTGTGTGTTTATTTTTTCTTTTCCATGAAGCGACTTCCATTTTGTACAACCATTTTTCATCCTGTGAAGCCGCTTCCACTTTGGGTAATTATTTTTTCATCCTGTAAAGCTACTTCAATTCTGTACAATTACTCTGCTATCCTGCGAAGCCACTTCAATTCTGTATGATTATTCTGCCATCCTGCGAAGCGACCTTAATTCTGTGCAATTACTCTTCTTATCCTGCGAAACAACTTTAACTTCATGTAATTGCGTTTCCTTTCTGCGGTGTAAGTACAGAAAAATCTTCAGTTCAACGTAAATTCCACTACCGCATAGGGATTTCCTTTATCATCATCCAGCGCCACTGTCAGCTTATTTTCTTCCCTGCAGGTTTTCGGGCAGATCAGGTCATGGATTCTGGCCTGCTGTTTATACTCTGCTCGCAGCTGCGCTACTGCTGCTCCTTCCGGCAGATAATTCTCCGCCATGCGCACATACTGGCAGTTATTCACATGATGATTGGTGTCCAGATGATGCTTCTGTACGGAAAATTCCGGCATTTCTTCCATTCCCTCCGGCAGAAGGATCTTGCGGGGAGCATAGTCCATATCCAGCTTTTCATCTTCCACATACCCTCTCAGATCCTCCTCCGTGAGTTTGGCAGGAACGCCGGTTTCGGTGTTGAGATTTGTCCAGAAAGAATTTGCCCAGGCGAGGCGCTCCCCGGCCTTTGTATCCATAGTAAAATTACGCAATCCGACAAAGCCGCGCAAATGATAGGTCCAGGTAGCTGTTTCGATCTCCTCCCCCAGAGCGGGATACCTGCGAATGATCACCTGCCAGGCGGACAGGACCCAGGCCCGTTTTCTTCCTTTCAGCACATTCATCCCCTGCCCCAGGGATTCCGAGTGAAATGTACAGCAGTCCTGAAAATAGTCCAGTATTCCCGGAAGAGTCAGGCATCCGTTCTCCCCGATCTCGCTGTAGCGGACTCTTCCGTCAAATGAATATTTCATAGTTATGTCATCCCTTTCCAAAAACTGTGCAGCAGCGTCTCTTTTACCCGGCGCAGCTGTCTCATCAGACGATTATAGCAGATTTGTCCGTTTTTTGTTACCCCCAATTTGACCTCATGCTTTAAACCGGATTTCCTGCATTTTCGAATAGGAAAATAGCTGTAGCCTTACCGCGGCAACGAAAAATGCTTTCACGCTTCTTTACAATTGAAGTTGCGGAATATTACAAAGTATGCTAGGATAGTAGGAGAACATACGTTCCCGATGCATGGAATGCGTCAAAGATCATGAACCGGCACAGCAAATAACAGGGAAACATAGGTTCCTGCGGCATTATCAGGGATTGCCGAAAGACCATTGACAGCGATACAGGCAAAGTTTTGGAGGTTTGGAGGGTTTGAGAGAAACGCTATGCATGATATATGGAATCCGTGGCACGGCTGCATAAAGTGCAGCGAGGGCTGCCAGCATTGCTATATGTATTTTCTTGACCGCGTCCGTGACCGAAACGGCGCGGATATTTACAAAACGAAATCCGGCTTCACCTATCCCATTCAAAAGAACAGAAACGGCGGTTATAAAATCCAGAGCGGCGAGCTGATCCGTGTCTGTATGACCTCGGATTTCTTTCTGGAGGAGGCGGACGAGTGGCGTGATGAGGCGTGGGAACTGATGCGTGAGCGCAGCGATGTGAAATTCTTTCTTCTTACAAAGCGTCCTCAGAGAGTAAAGGACTGCCTGCCGAAAGACTGGAGCGGCGGCTGGGAGAACATCTTTTTCAATGTCACCTGTGAAAACCAGCGCAGAGCCGACGAGCGTATCCCACTCCTCCTCGAATTGCCGTTCAGACACAAAGGTATTATGTGCGCGCCTTTTATCGGCGCTGTCAGTATTGAAAAATACCTCGATGACGGACAGATCGAACAGGTCATTTGCGGCGGAGAGAATTACGACGGCGCAAGACCGTGTAACTTTGATTGGGTAAAAAGCCTGCGGGCGGAATGTGCAGCGCACAACATCACATTCTGCTTTATCGAAACCGGGACGGTATTCATCAAAGACGGCAAGCGTTATCACTTGCCGAAAAAACAGATTCAAAGCGAAATGGCTTATAAATCAGGCATGAATTTCGCAGGAAAACCGATAGAGTGGCGGCTGACAGATCATTTCGGCATGGAAATTCCCAAAGAGCATCTGTATGTTCCGCACTATCGGAAAAATTGCGGGCATTGCGGCAGTCGTTTAATATGCAATGGATGCTCTGACTGCGGAAAATGTCAATAATAGTATGTAATGAACCAGATATCGCGTATTTTGAACATAAATAGAATATTTCTTCACCTTTTGTGTTCGTTTATATTGATTTTTTCCGTTTTTTCGCATATACTAAAAAAAACAGATGCAAAGGAGGCATGCTTATGGCACAGGCAACATTCAGTGTCCGCATGGACGAAGTATTAAAAAAACAATTTGACGAATTATGCCGCGAATTCGGTATGAACGCTTCCACCGCAATCAATGTATTTGCGAGAGCCGTTGTAAGACAACGCAAAATTCCTTTTGAAATTTCTTCTCCTGAATCAGATGTCACCAGAGAGGGCGCCATGCAGGCATTTACGGCTTTACGGGCACAGGCCAAAAATAACGGCGTTGCTGACATGAGTCTGGATGATATAAACAATGAGATCAATCTCACCCGAATGGAGATTGAAGCATGATTTGCTGCGCAGTCATTGACACCAATGTGCTCGTTTCAGCATTGTTGTCCAGCAAGGATGATACCGCTACCGTTCAGGTGTTAGGTAAGATAATTACCGGCGAGATTACTCCTGTCTACAGCAATGCCATTACAAAAGAATATCGGGAAGTGTTATCACGAAAAAAGTTTGGTTTCTCTGGAGATTTAATCGAATACTTACTGTCCGCTTTTGAGAAATTTGGCATATTGGTTGACCCCTCCCCTTCCGGTATCACCCTTCCGGATATGAAAAATGTACCATTCTATAAAGTAGTACTTGAGAAGCGCGATGACAATGCGTATCTCGTTACTGGAAACATCAAACATTTTCCCCAAAAGCCGTTTATTGTGACTCCACGAGAACTTCTCGATATACTAAACAGCGAATAGCAAAATCATATAAAATCCGGGACAAAATTTTATCAATGAAAATGTTAAAGAAATACTGGACTTTGATTATAGCATTTTTAAACTCACACAAAATAGATGCCATGGCTATTGTTTCATGCATTTTTAAAAACGATGATTTCTAAATATACTGAAAACCAATGATTTGTCTCTGCCGGAACCGTTTTTTGCAGAATGTGAAAAACAATCCTCTGCCAGTAAAACCTATCTCTTTGAAAAGCAGAGCGCTTTTTTGATATACTCATAGAAAAATCAATATTTGTGGAGGAATACTCATGAAAATAAGAAAGTTACAGGAAAAGGACGCAGGGGAGGTTTCCGCATTGATTGCGGCAACGCTCCGGACTACGAATATTAAGGATTATTCAGCAGAATACATCGAAAACCAAATTAAAATATTGCAGCCTCAAAATATTTGGGAGAGAGCGAGCTGGACGCATTTCTACGTTTTTTGCGAGGACGAAAAAATAGTTGGATGCGGGGCAATTGGTCCTTTCTGGGACAAAACAGATGAGAGCAGTCTGTTTACTATTTTTGTCCTGCCTGAATACCAGGGACAGGGGATCGGCAGGAAAATCATTCAAACGCTCGAAGAAGATGAATACTTTTTAAGAGCAAAGCGGATAGAAATCCCAGCTTCAATCACAGCTGTGCTATTCTATCGTAAAATGGGTTACGATTATAAAAACGGAATCACCACGCCGGATGCAGAGGGGTTGTTTCGATTGGAGAAATTTCGGTAGCTTGAGCGGCCCTGACGTTTGGGAAAAGTACCGCTGAAATAATGATGTTGGTATCAAGCATAATTTTCATTCAGTGTTTTCCTCCCGGCGTGAATTGGTAATCCAGTTTGCTGCATCTTCTTCTGAAGCAAATCCAGCCAAATCTGCATGGCCTCTCATTTGCTCCTGAAATTTCTGCATGGCATAGACAGCAGAATTGATTATGCGAACGGAACCGTTTTCTACGATGAACGTCACTCGATCACCCGTAGAAACCCCAAGAACCGCGCGGATATTTTTGGGAATGGTTACTTGCCCTTTCGACATTACCCTTGCATCATTTACCAATATGTTTTCAAACATAATAAAATCCTCCTCTATAAACGTATGTTTATATCTGACTCAGACTGTCGGATGCCAGTGCTGTCATCCACTCACTTCGTTCGTGGGACAGTACTAGGCTCCTCTATATAAGTAGGGAAGTAGGGATTCCCTACTTGATATTATATGCTTGAAATCCTGATTTTACAACATGGAAATATAAAAAATTCATAATTCCCCTGATTCCCGTTTGCTGCTGAGGCATCAAATCCGTCCGCAGCATTTGTCCATCCGCAAGCTGGAGTTTGAAAGGGACTAAAGTTCATGAAGAATGCTCTCCCCGGCGCAGGTGTTACGATCTCCAGCCAAAGCGAATGGCGTATGCCCGCACCTAACAGTGGAACAGGACAAACTGCTGTCAGCAACACCTGCGGAGGAGCTGCTTTCACTCCCTATGCTCCAGCCTGAAAATATAAACTGGTGTCAAGTTAGAACAGAAAATTTAAAATCGTCTGTTGTTCTTCCTATTGACCTGGATTGTACCATTTTTAAAATCACGCAAAACAGATGCTATGGCTATTGTTTCGTGCGTTTCTAAAAATGGTAATTTCTAAATATGATCAAAACCATTGTACTTTCTCCTGTTTTGCGTTAAAATAAAAATAGAAGGGAGGCTATGCAATGGAACGATACAGGGAGCTTGCAGCTTTGCGCTGTTTTACGCATAAAGATATGGTTCAGCTCACCGGATCAGAGAGTGCGGCGGCATGGCAGATAAAGGATTATCTGCAAAAAGGATACATTGAGCGTGTACGCCGCGACTTGTACGCGGTCATCAGCATGGAAACAGGACAGGCAATCCCAAATCGCTATCAGATTGCTTCCCGCGTGGCAGACGACGCTTGTGTGTCTCACCACAGTGCCTTTGAATATTACGGATATAGTAATCAGGTTTTTTATGATGTGTATTTCGCTACCGAAAAACGCGTCCGTCCGTTCTGCTATGACGATGTAAATTACTGCCCGATGATCTGCCGGGGAAATGCAGGCATTATAGAAACGGATACCGGCATCCGTGTGACTTCTTTGGAGCAGACCGTTATAGACAGCATAGCGGATTTTGAAAAGATCGGCGGTCTGGAAGAATTGCTGCGCTGCCTCCTCCTGATCCCTTCGCTTGACCCCAATAAACTGCTTACCGCACTGGAGCTTTACGGCCGGAGTCAGTTATATCAAAAAGCCGGGTATATTCTTGAAGCACTGAAAGATGGACCATCTTTGCCGGAATATTTTTTTACAGAATGCGAAAAGCGGTCCTCTGCCAGTAAAACTTATCTTTTTGAAAAGCAGGGCGACTTCGTCCTTCATAGCAGATGGAAACTGTTCGCTCCAAAAGATTTGAAAGCTATCGTGGATAAGGGGGTGACTGACTATGATGCGATTTGACCGTATTACGCTTGGCAGGCAGGCCAAAGAACTCGGCTTTGTCCGCGATACTTTTGAAAAGGTCTGTCGGCTTGCGGACGTTCTTGCTTTCATGGAAAACGATCCGCTGCTTGCGGACAGCCTCGCGTTAAAGGGCGGCACAGCGATCAATCTGACGATTTTTGATCTCCCCCGCTTGTCGGTTGATATAGATCTTGATTTTTCAAAAGATGTATCAAGAGAATCTATGCTGGCAGAGCGCGAACAAATCAAGGAACATATACAAAAATATATGGTGGCATCCGGCTATACGTTCGGTCTGAAATCAAAGCAATATCATGCACTGGATTCCTTTGTATATGAATATGTGAATGCTGGAGGAATGAAAGATAACCTGAAAATAGAGATCAATTATATGCTGCGCTGCCATGTGCTGCCTGTTTCCCGCAGACCGGTTCATTTGCCGTGGAACGGTCAGAAACTTACGGTACTTAGTGTTGATCCGTTGGAGATTTTCTCTGCAAAAACGGTCGCTCTCTTAAACCGGGCGGCTCCGCGGGATCTCTATGATATGTTCAATATGCAAAAATACGGATTGTTTGGCGAGACGCAGAATCAGCTTTTCAGAAAGTGTATTATGTTCTACGCTGCGATTGCTTCGGAAACCGTGCCGGAACACTTTGATCTTGACAGTATCGGCAACATATCCGCACAAAGAGTCAAGACAGATCTTATACCTGTGCTGCGCCGTGAAGAACGCTTTAATCAAGCTTCTGCACAAAAACAGGTAAAAGATTATTTAGCCGACATTCTTAAACCGGAAGATATGGAATTGTCCTTCTGGCGGACCTTTGCAGAGAAAAAATATCAGCCGGATCTTTTGTTTAACGACACCGATATTCTCTCACGTATTGAACATCACCCGATGGCATTATGGAAATGCGGCAGGCGAATATCAAGACAAAAAGATATAACCCAACCATAAAGGGTATTGAATATCAAAAGTGATGCGCAATAACCACAACATTCCCGGCATAGTAAAATATTTATCGGATCATTTATTGATTCAGAATCGATTCTCATAACACGATTGAAACAATCTGCTATAAACCGCGTCTATTCTTTTAGCGCCAACACATTTATCAGTATTTATACGGATCGAATTTGTGTCTATCAGCGGACTGATGCCGGAAATTGAACTGGAAGACATTATGATAGGAAAAGCAGAGCGCTTTTTTGTATACTCAAAGAAAAATCGGCATTTTGGAGGAAATATGAGCTATATTGAAGATTATTACAATGGTTATGATGAGGAAGGGCGGCTGCTTTCCCGGCATGGACAGGTCGAATATCTGACCACGATGAAATATATCCGCGAGTGTCTTGCGGGAGTGTCGGAACCGAAAATCCTGGAGGTGGGCGCGGGAACAGGGCGGTACAGCGTGACGCTGGCAAAGCAGGGCTATCGGATGACAGCCGTGGAACTGATCGCGCACAATCTGGAACTGCTCCGATCCAAACTGGACGGTTCAGAGCAGCTCACGACTATACAGGGCAACGCACTGGATCTGTCGGCTTTGCCGGACGGCGCTTATGATCTGACGATGCTGCTGGGGCCAATGTATCACCTGTACACACGGGAAAACAAGCTCAGAGCCCTTGCCGAGGCGGTACGGGTGACAACGCCCGGCGGATATATCCTGGCTGCCTATTGCATGAATGAGCCGACGGTTATCCAGTATATCTTTGGACAGCGCCATCTGCAGGAGGTGCTGGAGCGGAACTGATCGCGCCGGACTGGCACTGCGTCAGCGAGCCGAAGGAAATTTTTGAACTGGCAAGAACAGAGGATATTGCGTCTTTGGATGCGGAGTTTTCGGTGGAGAGGATCAAACTGGTCGCCACAGACGGCGCGACGAACTATAACCGGGAACTTATCGACGCCATGGACGATGACACCTTCGCCAAGTGGATGGACTATCATTTTGCGATCTGCGAACGGCCCGATTTGATTGGAGCATCCCATCATACTTTGGATATCATTCGAAAGATTTGATAACTTCCGGCATCCTGTTTTGTACTTACGCCGGAATGATCCTGTCCACTGGAATCGGAACATGCTGCCGTAAAAGCAGAACCATATCCCGGGCGATGGACACACATATCGATATTTCTGATACGAGCCAAAGAAATGTACCGGATAACAGGATGATCAGGATTTTGGAGAGGTAAAATAAAGATGAGCGAAATTGTATTTTTAAGATGCGACGGGAATCACAAAGATTTTATAGAAAACTGCAGGTTACTTGACGCGGACCTGGATTTGCGGGTTGGAAAAATAATTAAACGAGATAAGTACGCGCAATATAACCTGACTGATAAAATACACGAAGCGATAGTTGTTTATCGGGGCAGTCATCCGATTGGCGGCGGTTCGATACGTCCTTATGATGAAAATACAGCAGAGCTGAAAAGAGTGTTTGTCATACCAGCTGAACAGGGAAAGGGCATAGGGACAGAGTTGGTTTCTAAACTGACAGAGTGGGCAAAAGAACTGGGATATAAGAAAATGATTTTGGAAACAGGAGAACTTTTGACGGAATCCTGTCATGTATATTCAAAGTTAGGATTTGAGCGAATTCCTAATTATGGCGCGTATGCAGATATGCCGGAATCTCTTTGTATGGGAAAAGAATTGTAAATCGAAACAGACGAATCTTCGTTTGCCGAGCAGTAATGAGAGAGAAACACCGATATTGAGGTCATCAAATTTCACAAAATGTTCGCTTTTTTTTCATTTTGCCCTATTGAATCTGAAACCTGAAATCGATACAATAAAAATATAGACTTCAGATAAACAAACGAACTCCCTGTGATTTAAAAAAATTCCGAAAGACTGACAGAAGCGAGGTGCAAACTGCTCATGAACATCAATAATATTAATTTTACATCCTTTATCCGTGTGGCTGAAGCAGGCAGCTTTAACAAGGCTGCCGAGGATTTATATATCACTTCCACCGCGCTGATAAAGCAGATCAATATGCTGGAAAACGATCTGGGCGTGCACCTTTTTGAACGGACGCATCGGGGGCTGACCCTGACGAAAGCAGGCGAATCTCTTTATAAAGACGCCAAGTACATCACGGAATACTGCCGGGAAACCATCGCGCGTGCCAGAAGCGCGGAGCTTCAGCAGGATCAGGTGATCCGTATCGGCATTTCTCCCATTATGCCCGCTCAAATGCTGATGAATCTCTGGCCGAAAATTCATGAATATTGCTCCGATGTGAGCTTTAAGCTGGTTCCGTTCGAAAATACCACGGACAATGCCAGAGAAATTCTGAAAAACCTGGGGCAGAATATTGACGTGGTTACCGGCTTTGCGGACGAACTTCTCATGAGCCAGCGAAACTGTCAGGGACTGCTGATCGAAAACGAGCCGCTTTGCTGCGCAGTGTCCATCTATCACCCGCTGGCATCAAAAGAGAAACTGACGGTGCAGGATTTATATGGAAAAAACCTGATGATGATCCATCGCGGATGGTGCCGTCATATGGACGACCTGAGGGATGATCTGACGGAACACCATCCGCAGATCAACCTGGTGAATTTTGATCTGTACGATGTGGGCGTTTTCAATCAGTGTGAGGAAAACAAAGATATTCTGGTAGTCATCAAAAGCTGGAATATGGTGCATCCGCTGATGCGCGTGATCCCGGTAGAATGGGATCATGTCATGCCTGTGGGAATTCTATACTCGCCCAGGCCGACAGAGGTCGTCCGCCGCTTCCTTTCCGCACTGGAAAGGGTGCTGTCCTCTCCCCAAGAAAATATCCGGTAATAACCCGAGGTTATAGCTAATCTGTCAAAGCGGTAAGCTGTGCGTACTCTTCATCGAAAATACGGCCGAACCATGCAGGGCACATATAAAGCAATGGCCAAAGGCGTGAAAGCTTCCTGGACTTCGTGAAAAATATCCTGTTGTACAAAAAGCAGAGCTGCCGCTCTGGCAGATCGACAATCTTCCTTTGCAACAGCTCTTTTTTTTATTTACAGACAACTTATCTGACAAGCGCCACCCTGCACTGCTTCCTGTAACATGCGATGCCGTACTTAAGCACAGTCCTGATTCCGCTGTCATGCAGCTTCTGCACATAGCAGCTGTCTTCAATCTGCTTAAGCGCCATCTCCACACCCTTCTCCAGATCGCCGTTGTGGGCGTATTTCACCTCAATTACAATCCCGATATCCTCGTCCTCCGTTTCCACAAGGATATCCCCGTAGCCGTCTCCGGTTTCATAGTTGCTGGTCACATACCAGTTTCCCTTGAAACTCAGGATCCCCAACAGAATCCCATGATAAAAATTCTCCCTGAGGCTGTGTCGGATGAACGTGTCCCGAATACTGATCGTCTTCTTCAGATACTTCCCGAGCAGTTCCTCCGTCTTCTGCGTGTCCCCATCCTTCAGCGCGCCGCAGAACTCCCGTAGCATCACGCCGTCGTCTGCCACGTGCTCCCTGAATAAATCCATGATCTGCGTTGTAAAGATATCCCGGATCTCCATATTCGGGATCACCAGCGGCAGCTTCTTTCCTTCAGCCTCGCCGCGCTTTGTCAGATAGCCGGTCATGTACAGCAGGCTCCAAATATGATCAATGGAATCATACATCTCGCGATAAGTGAGCTCCTGACGTATCTCCTTCCTGACCGCATCGCCGGCCACCAGAGCCTCCAGTTCCCTGGTCGCAGCACCTGCCTCCAGCCGCTTCACGAATTCCTGCACCGCATCATTCCCGCTGGAATTCGCCCAATAGTTTCCCGGAAGCACGTTCGGATCTATTCTCAGATCATAACAATAATTCACAACGTCCCAGGGACAATATACATCGCTCCTGCCAAAACGATAGCCGTCGTACCATTCTCTTGCCTTTCCATGGAAATCCGTCAGCCCATAGTATTCCATGAACTCCCGGACCTCCTCATCCGTAAATCCAAAATATTCATCAAAGCCGGCATCCGCAATGGAAAACACCTTCAGATTGTTCATTCCTGTGAAGATACTCTCCTTCGATACCCGCAGGCATCCAGTCAGCACCGCAAACGCCAGACTGGAGTTTGTCTTCAGCGCCTGACTGAACATACTCCGAATCAGCTGAACCATCTCATCATAATAGCCATTATAAAATGCTTTCTGCACCGGCACGTCATACTCATCGATCAGCAGAATCACTTTCTGGCCATAATGCTTCTCTAAAAGCCTGCACAAATCCCAGAGACTGCTGCTAAGTGTCTCCTGATCCATATCTCTCCTGAGCAGGCTTATATAAAGCTCCCTCTCATCCTCCGAAAGTCCTGGGCTGCTGCGCAGGAAATCAAAGCGGGACGCCTCCGCGCTGATCCTCGTGGCAGCAAGCCTGCATGCGAGTCGGAAATCGCGTCCCTCCACGTCTTTAAGCGATACTGATACGACCGGGTACTTTCCCATATGCGTCCTGCACAGCTCTGTCTCCTGCGCAATTTCCAATCCCTCAAAGATCGAAGGATCTCCTCCAATCTCAAAAAAGCATTTCAACATGCTCATATTCAGCGACTTTCCGAAGCGCCTCGGACGGGTGAACAGATTCACCTCGCCGGAGCCGCGCAGCAGCTCCGCAATCAGGCCTGTCTTATCCACATAATAGTAATTCTTCTTTCTCAGCTTCTCAAAATCTTCTGTTCCGATCGGCAAAGCCTTCTTTGTGAAATCCATCTCCCGCACCACCTTTTCTCCCTGCCATTTGTGATAAGTATATCCAAAATGACGACCGGCCGCAAGAAGTTTCTTTGCAGGGATGGTTCCTTGCGAAAATTAATATTTCATTGGTGAGCAGCGGCGACTGATATCCCTCGCAGGGCAGGAAACAGGGACTGCATATTCCGTTCCTGTCCAGAAGGAAAAAAACCTGCGTAAATTCAGAAAGCTTGCAGAGCAAAGGCTGATTGATCATTATTATTTCTCCCGACCTGGTAAACTCACGGATATTCTTTCAGGGCTTCAGCCAAAGGTTACAGTTAATCTGTCCGCTGAACGTATCGGAAAGGAAGGGCTGCTCCGGCAGCACATTCCACCACATCGCCCTCACGGATAATCTGGGCGGGCTGCCCCTCCTCCTGATAATATCCGACGCCCCCTGTGACCAGGATGATCATTCCGCCGTGGCTATGCCATCCGTATTTTCCGCAGTCTCCTCAGAAACCTGCTCTGTCACTTCCTCTGTATCTCCAGCCGGAAGCGCCAGACTGCTGACCCATTCCGCGACCTCATCCGCCTCTGCTGAGGATGGAAAACGCTTTCCTTCCAGCCAGTCTCCTGTTCCGGCCGCCTCCGCCAGCAGTTCCCCGCTCTCGCCGAGGCCAGAGCTGGACGACGTGCAGAAAGGAACTACCGTTTTCCCTGTGAAGTCATTGGCAGCGATGAATCCGTCCAGCACCCAGGACGCATTTCCCCACCAGATCGGATACCCGATAAACACCGTACTGTAGGATTCCCATCCATCGACCGCAGTCTCTTCAAGCTCCACCGCTCTGTCCTCCGGATGTTCATGTTCATAGCAGACTCTGCTGTTCTCGTCCGTCCAGTCCAGATCCGCGTCACTGTAAGGCTCTGTCGGAATCAGCTGAAACAGATCCGCGTTTAATGTCTCGGCAATCTCATTTGCGATCGTCTCCGTATGGCCTGTTGCGGAATAGTAGACCACCAGCGTCTTTTCTCCATCTGTCTCTTCGCTCTCCGCTTTCACGATCCCGCTGGTGCAGATCATTAAGCTGAATGCGAGCAGAACGCCCGTCACAAACAAAATCCATATTCTGTTGTGTAATGCCATAGTTTTCTGCATTTTTTTATTTTCCTCCTTTTATCCTTTTATCTGACAGTTTTTGATTCGCCGAACAGCCAGCCCATGATTTCCTCGTCACGGGCAAAGAGCCCGCCTCCGCCGTGCTGATTGCTCATGCCTCTCTCTGTGAAATAGCTGCCGTCCTTGATGTCCAGAACCAGCAGCCTGTCAATCTCTTCCTCAGACAGACCCTGCTGCACATACAGTTCATGCAGTCTGTCGTATGCCTGCTGCGTCGGCTCAGAACCGTAATATTCATCATTCTCTCCGACAGCAAGATAAACCGGAGTCCTGCTCCCGGCAAGCACCTCCAGATCCCCATCCCACTGAGAACTGCAGTGCAGATAGGCTGTGAACAGCTCCGGACGTTTCCCCATGACAATGGACATGGTCTCCCCGCCGCCGGAATAGCCGTTGGCATATACTTTCGTGCTGTCGATGTTATACTGCTCCAGAAAATACTCCAGAAGGGCGATCGTCTGATCTGCCGACGTCTCTCCCCAGTCAGAAAGCTGCGGAGCCACGATAATCATCTCTTCATTGTATTTCTGAGCCTCAAAACCAAATTCTTCCGCATAAAGATTGGATGCCGCCCCCTGAAAATACAGGCCTTCGTATCCCGGCAGCGTGAAATACAGCGCATAAGGTCTGCTTCCGTCGTAGCTTTCGGGAATATAGACATTATAGTGAATATCCCCTTCCGTTTCCGAATGGAATACATTATCAATCAGAAAATCCCGGTATGTTTCGGTTCCGGGTTCCGATAAAACCTCTTCTCCCTGACTGGCGCAGACAGTAATCCCGGAAACCATCAGCGCACACAGCAGCAGCACAAATAACTTTTTCATGGCAAAGCTCCCTTTCTGTCAGATGAGCTGGTTGACGATCAGTCCCGTGATGAACGAGAACGCCATCACAAAGGCAAGATACAGCAAAAATCGTCTGAGTCCCAGCACAATCTTCAGCGCTCCCAGATTGGTGATTTTCGTGGACGGCCCGGTCAGCATGAACGCCGCCGCGCTGCCCAGTGCGGTGCTGTAGATAATCAGCTGCGGATTGAGCAGAATGGAACTCATCATAAACGCGGCGAGCCAGTCGTCCCGTATCCCGCTTTTGGAAAAGGAGGCTGCCAGCGGAATCGTGCCGTACATGCACAGCGGGGATGCAATACCGAGAATACTTGCCGGAATCACGCCCAGCACGCCCAGCTTTTTATCCCCCATGCTGCGGAACAGACCGTGAATACGATCCTTGACAAAAACGGAGATTACGCTGCCCAGCACAATGCCCAGCACATAATACCAGAAGATCTGCCGCAGCTGGACGGTAAAGTAATACCAGACATAGATAAACTCACGCCGGATCACTTCCGCAGCCTGTCCCATGCCGGATCACTCCTCGTATAATAAGTTTGTAAGCAAGAAAAACAGCTTACAGACTTATTCTTTTTTGTGTATAAATGGTAAGG
>CANQUG010000004.1 GCA_947626985.1 uncultured Lachnospiraceae bacterium
TTATTATTTAACCGCAACTGCGAAAATTGCCTTTCTATCTTCCTCACATTCAAATACATCTCATGTTATTATTTAACTCGAGCAGCCCATCGGAGGCGTTATTCCGATCATATTCAAATACATCTCATGTTATTATTTAACCTTATAACTTCTTTTATTTCGTCCAATGCTACGTATTCAAATACATCTCATGCTATTATTTAACCGTGGTGCGGTAGAGTGATGAAATGGGAAAAGCCATTCAAATACATCTCATGTTATTATTTAACGCCCACAGGGGCGCAGATTCTTTTCCGGGGACTGGAATTCAAATACATCTCATGTTATTATTTAACGCGCTTGTGGATATTCTTGCCTACGACATGCACATATTCAAATACATCTCATGTTATTATTTAACACGAAAAGTTAAAAGGCATTCTGGCAAGACTGATCAAATTCAAATACATCTCATGTTATTATTTAACATTTTGTAGCCGTCCTCCACCAGGAATACCAGCGATTCAAATACATCTCATGTTATTATTTAACTGCGAGACTACCACCCCCACAATCTTGCGGATATATTCAAATACATCTCATGTTATTATTTAACAGGTCTTGGTCCATTTCAGGAGCATGGAGAGCAACATTCAAATACATCTCATGTTATTATTTAACCAGTAAACGAAGCTGCCCCCATCTTGGAGGAAAGCAATTCAAATACATCTCATGTTATTATTTAACACATTGTTATCATGGTGCTTTGTCAGGACATGTAATTCAAATACATCTCATGTTATTATTTAACCAATTCCGCACTTCCTCGCAAACGCCCTGAGACATTCAAATACATCTCATGTTATTATTTAACGGTGAACGAGATGCCAGGATATGAATCAATATTCTGATTCAAATACATCTCATGTTATTATTTAACATGGGGCATTTGTGGCACCGGGAAGCGCGGGAACGCATTCAAATACATCTCATGTTATTATTTAACAGGGAAGAGCATGAAATTTCATAAGATTCGAGGCGTATTCAAATACATCTCATGTTATTATTTAACATCCTTAAGATTTAAGGACTTCTTCCCGCATGAAATTCAAATACATCTCATGTTATTATTTAACGGTCCGCTCTGTCTCCAAAGTTGTAGGACAGGACATATTCAAATACATCTCATGTTATTATTTAACGCTGTTAATGATGTAACACAAGTTAAAGATATGGCATTCAAATACATCTCATGTTATTATTTAACTTCAGCACCAAAAGAGTCCGGATCTGCCAGTTTACATTCAAATACATCTCATGTTATTATTTAACTGAAGAGAATGAGTACCTTTATTGCAAGAATGATATTCAAATACATCTCATGTTATTATTTAACGCCCCGTTTAAAAGCCCCATATTGCTAAAATGCCTAATTCAAATACATCTCATGTTATTATTTAACATTCTGGCGTTGCTGGCCGCTGCGGGGATAGTAATATTCAAATACATCTCATGTTATTATTTAACGCCCGCCCAGTCAATAGACGGAACCTTACAGGCCCATTCAAATACATCTCATGTTATTATTTAACGAAACACTTATGGAAATGAGCGGACAAGAAAACTTTATTCAAATACATCTCATGTTATTATTTAACGATGCCACGCCGCAAGGTAACGATAGCATACCAGAATTCAAATACATCTCATGTTATTATTTAACTAAACCGGAGATCGCATATCCGATATCACCGGGTGATTCAAATACATCTCATGTTATTATTTAACTTTGCGGGCGTAGAATAGAATAGGGCAAACTACATTCAAATACATCTCATGTTATTATTTAACGATAACACAATTCCCAGAAGTAGCAAGAGCGAACCTATTCAAATACATCTCATGTTATTATTTAACTTTTCCGATCTCTCCCATACATGGACGCGGCACTAATTCAAATACATCTCATGTTATTATTTAACATAATTTCAAGGATTATAATATTTGCCAGAGCATATTCAAATACATCTCATGTTATTATTTAACGGGGGTGTTAGTCAGTCAATATTGTTACACTCAGAGATTCAAATACATCTCATGTTATTATTTAACTTAAAAGCATGGTACTGGCAGACCTGCCGAAAGCCAATTCAAATACATCTCATGTTATTATTTAACGGTGAATGAAATGCCAGGGTACGAAACGGTTTTTTATTCAAATACATCTCATGTTATTATTTAACTCAAATGCTTTAGCTTATAAACTTTGCACTAACCGATTCAAATACATCTCATGTTATTATTTAACGCGGGAAAAAGATAGGGATAAAAACTGGGAGGTAATTCAAATACATCTCATGTTATTATTTAACGACAAGGGCGGGGAAACATTCGTTCACAAAATGGATTCAAATACATCTCATGTTATTATTTAACAACGAAGCTGCAGGAAGTAACAGCGCGGCAGATCAAATTCAAATACATCTCATGTTATTATTTAACCACTCCCGAAGCTGCGCCTTGCTCTCTGAAAGGAATTCAAATACATCTCATGTTATTATTTAACCCTATCAAAACCGATTTCCATGCCGGCCACGACGAATTCAAATACATCTCATGTTATTATTTAACTGGCGTTTGCTCAGGCAAACAGCAATACTACGGCATTCAAATACATCTCATGTTATTATTTAACAGTCTACCTAAAGGTGCAGTTCAAGGAGCCGACCGAATTCAAATACATCTCATGTTATTATTTAACATGCTGGTAAAAAGAAAGAAAGAATATAAAAATAATTCAAATACATCTCATGTTATTATTTAACTTACCAATCTGTTTAAACTCTCCTGTAACTGTATTAATTCAAATACATCTCATGTTATTATTTAACATGTTTGAGCACAATGCAATTAATGACTTTTTATATTCAAATACATCTCATGTTATTATTTAACGTGGCTCTCATTTGCGCTTCTGATACTGTTATTGCATTCAAATACATCTCATGTTATTATTTAACAATTGCCGGCAAGTGGGGGAATGGAGAGGACCGGAATTCAAATACATCTCATGTTATTATTTAACGGTATCAGAGCAAACACAATCAATGAATTGTACCAATTCAAATACATCTCATGTTATTATTTAACATAGCATGCTATTGTTGTTTTGTCAATATTATTATATTCAAATACATCTCATGTTATTATTTAACCCAGACGGAGGTCATGCCGGTCACTGTACCGATTCTATTCAAATACATCTCATGTTATTATTTAACGCCTCAAACGTGATGGCGTTTTCCAGAGCATCTTATTCAAATACATCTCATGTTATTATTTAACTTGCCTATCCTTAAGATTTAAGGACTTCTCCCTCTAATTCAAATACATCTCATGTTATTATTTAACCGGAAGGTTAGTGATTGCTGTGGATGCCGCGCTTTATTCAAATACATCTCATGTTATTATTTAACAGAGAGGGGGAAGGAACTGCCGGAGCTTCTAAGGAATTCAAATACATCTCATGTTATTATTTAACAAGTAGAAGAGCTGCTGGACAAGCGAAGCGACGAATTCAAATACATCTCATGTTATTATTTAACACGGTAAAGTTCACCTTCTTCTACTTCGTAATACAATTCAAATACATCTCATGTTATTATTTAACCTGCTAAATTTTCAAGACACCAAATTCTTTCCTTGATTCAAATACATCTCATGTTATTATTTAACTGCCAGATTCACCTTCTGATATTAAATTATTATGATTCAAATACATCTCATATTATTATTTAACCTATCCGGCCGTCACTAAACTCTAACATGAAGTGCATTCAAATACATCTCATGTTATTATTTAACTACCAGCGGATGATATGGCAAAAATCTGCCATATCTAATTCAAATACATCTCATGTTATTATTTAACAAAAAGACAATAATCAGATTATTAGAGCGTAGCAATTCAAATACATCTCATGTTATTATTTAACTCCTCTTTCACAAACACAACGGCGTTCGCAAACGGATTCAAATACATCTCATGTTATTATTTAACCTGCGATATCGAGAAAAGCGTTCATGAAAGAATTATTCAAATACATCTCATGTTATTATTTAACAGATTATTTAACGCAATGCGGCTTCATTCGTGACGAATTCAAATACATCTCATGTTATTATTTAACGTGATTGTGTCCCAGATACCCCCGAAAAAGTCTTATTCAAATACATCTCATGTTATTATTTAACAGGAGAAAAAGTTATGTTAGAGAAAACATTATCAAATTCAAATACATCTCATGTTATTATTTAACGACGCCCCTATTAGGGCGTTTCGTCTTAATTTTCAAATTCAAATACATCTCATGTTATTATTTAACTAATGCGGTCCATGTATTTGTCATAATTTTTATCATTCAAATACATCTCATGTTATTATTTAACAGGAACTGACAATCGAGGAAATCATTAAAAAAACAGATTCAAATACATCTCATGTTATTATTTAACGGGTCATTTTTTCAAAAAAAACTTTTAATTTACTATATTCAAATACATCTCATGTTATTATTTAACCAGTCGGTTGCAACATCGCCAAACTCTAACTTTGCAATTCAAATACATCTCATGTTATTATTTAACCATCTGGATGCCGGTGATCACCACATCGTCAGCCTATTCAAATACATCTCATGTTATTATTTAACTGGTTTCAAATTTGTACGAAAGGCCTTTATCCGGCATTCAAATACATCTCATGTTATTATTTAACCGAAGGAAGTGATCTCCGGGAAGTGGGGAAACGGATTCAAATACATCTCATGTTATTATTTAACAAGCTGGAGTCTTACAAGAACACCCTGCTGGAGCATTCAAATACATCTCATGTTATTATTTAACGAGATGAAAAAAGCGGAAAAGAAGGAACAGAGCCTATTCAAATACATCTCATGTTATTATTTAACTTAGGTTAGATTTTAGTGACGGTAGACTAGTAGAACTATTCAAATACATCTCATGTTATTATTTAACAAATATCTCTTTTGTACCACTAACGGACGTTTCACGATTCAAATACATCTCATGTTATTATTTAACCGAACCATGGTAAATAAGCGCTCTGATGAGTCTTATTCAAATACATCTCATGTTATTATTTAACCACAACAAATGGAAAGAAAGCACTCTGAAGAGTCTTATTCAAATACATCTCATGTTATTATTTAACTGTTTTATATTTGTGCCACCATAGCATATTTTTTGATTCAAATACATCTCATGTTATTATTTAACTATGGCGTGCTGCGCTACCCGGTCTTTAAAAAGCAGATTCAAATACATCTCATGTTATTATTTAACACGAACAGTGAGAGATGTGAGATTTTATAGGATTGATTCAAATACATCTCATGTTATTATTTAACGGAGGGCGTGAACAACGCCAACACAGGTACACAGGGATTCAAATACATCTCATGTTATTATTTAACTAAAGATTTAAAAGATAATAAGAAAATGTGTGATTAATTCAAATACATCTCATGTTATTATTTAACCATTACGCTTTCCCGGCTCGTGTCGCAGATAATAATTCAAATACATCTCATGTTATTATTTAACAATGTCACCGGCATCGCAGTGTTCGTGAATACCCTATTCAAATACATCTCATGTTATTATTTAACCTTATCGGCTCCGGGGAAAAAGGATAAAAAAGCAATTCAAATACATCTCATGTTATTATTTAACGGGAGAAAAGCGGCCCGCCTGATAAAGGACAAAAATTCAAATACATCTCATGTTATTATTTAACCGAACAAAATAGGTATTGTACTTGCCCTGGACGGATTCAAATACATCTCATGTTATTATTTAACGGAGACTTTTATAGAGGAAATCCAGACTTCCAACGAATTCAAATACATCTCATGTTATTATTTAACGCAACCGTTCGTTGTGGAGTATGCCCGGCGAAGGTCATTCAAATACATCTCATGTTATTATTTAACGCATCTGAGATGCTGCAGTTTCATGCTGTGGAGCTCCATTCAAATACATCTCATGTTATTATTTAACCTAAATGTTCCATTATTTGGTCGTAGGTTTCAAGGATTCAAATACATCTCATGTTATTATTTAACTCAGAGCCGTTACTTTAATAAATCGAAGGGCGGTATTCAAATACATCTCATGTTATTATTTAACTTAATTCGTGCGATGTATGCCTCATAATTTTTGTCATTCAAATACATCTCATGTTATTATTTAACTATGAAGCAGGTTACGAATCCGCTGAAATAATCATATTCAAATACATCTCATGTTATTATTTAACGTTTTGGTGTTTGGAGAACTTAGTCGAACAAGGGAATTCAAATACATCTCATGTTATTATTTAACAAACCTACGACTGCGTTGTAAAAGTCTATGACAGATTCAAATACATCTCATGTTATTATTTAACGGGTACAAAAACTTATATGCAGATGGTTCAGGAACATTCAAATACATCTCATGTTATTATTTAACTAGTTACGTCGGCGAAACGGCTTACTTCTCGCTCATTCAAATACATCTCATGTTATTATTTAACTATTCAATCCTTTATTATAATTATTTAATAAAACAATTCAAATACATCTCATGTTATTATTTAACTCTACATTTTCTAAATCATAACTTTTAATAATGTTAATTCAAATACATCTCATGTTATTATTTAACATGGATAAAACATATTTAGAATTGCAATCAAATTAATTCAAATACATCTCATGTTATTATTTAACTTCCGTATGACTGTACACCAGACACCGCCAGCTTCCATTCAAATACATCTCATGTTATTATTTAACTTAGCCTCGCTCTCCGGTTTAGCAGCTTCCTTGTATTCAAATACATCTCATGTTATTATTTAACCTGGCAGATGGGACAGTGTACCCATCCGTATTTGTATTCAAATACATCTCATGTTATTATTTAACGGCTGAAAAGGGAATGTCGCTTGATGATATTCTCAATATTCAAATACATCTCATGTTATTATTTAACTCTGTATGCGTCTGTATCGTTATATATATTCGGGATATTCAAATACATCTCATGTTATTATTTAACGTTGCATTTCGTGTTGCATCGCATTACAAATCAGTATTCAAATACATCTCATGTTATTATTTAACGGGGTTACGAAAGAGACGATAGAAAGAAACGTGCTATTCAAATACATCTCATGTTATTATTTAACCGGAAAGCTAACAAGGCTTTTGCGAGGTATTGCGTATTCAAATACATCTCATGTTATTATTTAACGTAGAACAGCCGGAAGCATTGGAATGGCATTCGAGGTATTCAAATACATCTCATGTTGTTATTTAACCCGGATTAACGCAGGCACAGCTTTCAGAGTTTTTATTCAAATACATCTCATGTTATTATTTAACAACTGGAAATGTCCGGGAACGAGGGGACTGTTACATTCAAATACATCTCATGTTATTATTTAACCTGCCCCGTTTGCGATATTCAGCAGGCAGGATTTGCATTCAAATACATCTCATGTTATTATTTAACATCTACGACCGGTCCTACGTCGGGAAATGGATTTTATTCAAATACATCTCATGTTATTATTTAACTTGTAAAAGCCGCCCTGTTTGTTGTCAATTCCTCGTATTCAAATACATCTCATGTTATTATTTAACACAAAAGAACGCAGAATGGTAATTGCAAAGCAAGAATTCAAATACATCTCATGTTATTATTTAACCAACGCCTTTGTGGTAAATGGGGATGCTCTGCAAGAATTCAAATACATCTCATGTTATTATTTAACTCGAGGAAGAGCTTGGCAAGATTGCAGACAAAGGCTATTCAAATACATCTCATGTTATTATTTAACCCGGGCGATATTTTGGAATACAGAGAAGGTGGTGATATTCAAATACATCTCATGTTATTATTTAACAATGTCACCGGTATTGCGGTATTTGTCAATACACTATTCAAATACATCTCATGTTATTATTTAACGCCAAAGAGTATGCTAAGCAGGCTAAGGCAAGCGCATTCAAATACATCTCATGTTATTATTTAACTCCTCCGGCAGTTCCGGCAATAGCGCAACGGTGATATTCAAATACATCTCATGTTATTATTTAACGACAGCGAATGGACACGGGCGCAAAGTGTATTTTTATTCAAATACATCTCATGTTAT
The DNA here is from genome assembly GCA_947626985.1 of uncultured Lachnospiraceae bacterium. Classification (GTDB taxonomy): domain Bacteria; phylum Bacillota; class Clostridia; order Lachnospirales; family Lachnospiraceae; genus Blautia_A. The sequence continues at coordinate 8,204 of CANQUG010000004.1, forward strand.
TATTTAACTAAACTTTGGCAGCCTAGAGAACCTAATGGCCCGAAATTCAAATACATCTCATGTTATTATTTAACTTATGACAGGAGGAACATCCGCACTTATTACTGGAAATTCAAATACATCTCATGTTATTATTTAACTTGTAATCTATAATGATTACCTTCAGCACTTAGAACATTCAAATACATCTCATGTTATTATTTAACAAATGCAGAGGCATCGTCTTTTTTAATCTGCTCAAATTCAAATACATCTCATGTTATTATTTAACGCAGACAGTCCGGAAGAAACCACGCTCTGTGCGTTATTCAAATACATCTCATGTTATTATTTAACAAGTTGACTTCATGGACCCGCCATAGGGAATGATCATTCAAATACATCTCATGTTATTATTTAACATTCTGGCGTTGCTGGCCGCTGCGGGGATAGTAATATTCAAATACATCTCATGTTATTATTTAACTTTCGCTCTCTGCGGTGTTCTCTCGTGCTATCTGCATTCAAATACATCTCATGTTATTATTTAACACAGCCGTTTGTCTGCGCCCGTTCAAATTCACGCTATTCAAATACATCTCATGTTATTATTTAACTCACCTTGGTCGGGTCGAGCATTTTGCCGGTCACTTATTCAAATACATCTCATGTTATTATTTAACAGGAAGCTCTTCATCTATTCCGCTCGGAATTTGCAATTCAAATACATCTCATGTTATTATTTAACAAAGCCGAAACCGCAGAAACCACGCTGAAAGGCTTATTCAAATACATCTCATGTTATTATTTAACTTTTTCGGATAGACAATTTCCCTATAAAATTTTCTCATTCAAATACATCTCATGTTATTATTTAACGAGGACAAGCCAAAGGGTTCCGGTAGTGCGTACATATTCAAATACATCTCATGTTATTATTTAACCTTTAGGGCGGTTTTGGACGTTTTGATGGCCATGAAATTCAAATACATCTCATGTTATTATTTAACCGAACGTGATCGTCGTTTCCAGTGCGTCCTTGACTATTCAAATACATCTCATGTTATTATTTAACTTAACGCCGTTGCAGTTATAAAACTTGTTTCCCAATTCAAATACATCTCATGTTATTATTTAACATCGTGCATATAGTAAATGGTACTACCGTCTGACATTCAAATACATCTCATGTTATTATTTAACGCCAATGCAACAGCAGTACAACGCACAGCAAGGCTATTCAAATACATCTCATGTTATTATTTAACTCTCTTTTTTCTCCGATACTATCCGGATCATGTACCATTCAAATACATCTCATGTTATTATTTAACAGCTCCCCGCTTCCGCTTCCGGAACCGGACACGCATTCAAATACATCTCATGTTATTATTTAACGGAAAGTGATCGGAACTATTAATTATCTGTCTGGTGATTCAAATACATCTCATGTTATTATTTAACCAGGCTAAAGCAGTAAAAGAGCTGGAAGAGGCTGTATTCAAATACATCTCATGTTATTATTTAACTAGGTATTTCCGCCGAAACCACTTTGCCGGACTTATTCAAATACATCTCATGTTATTATTTAACCCCCCGCTTTTAAGCCATCTCTCAGACTTTAATATACTCCAAATTCCTTGACTTTTCAACCCTTTTCGGGAATTATTACCAGCCTCCACAGTTATTTTTCATTTTTTCCTAATCAAGGCTCCAAACCCCTTTAATTTCAAGGCTTTCACACATTTTTCCCTTCTCGGCACCTGGTAAAATCACAGTATTAAGCTTTCTCCATTTTCACGATCTCCAGTTCCTAAAATTTCCTCGCCAAAGACACCATCATTTAGCAACTTGATAATACATACGAAATCCTCCTGTTCATCAATTACCTTTTTTAGTTCTGTCTCTAGCTGTATTAATTTCGATGGCGTCATCTCACCGCGAAACACAGATTTCTGAAAATGTGATAAATATTTTTTACACACTTTGAAAACTTTCTGCACTCTTTTTTCTCCAACATCATAAAAAAGAAATGCATAATTATAATTTATGTTCTTTTTCATTTAGAAACCTTCTTTCAAACTGAATGGAATATATTCTTTTTCACCTGTAATCTGCTTTATTAGTTTATAACAATCCAGCTTAATTGCAGTTTGATATGAAACCTTTCTTTTTAAGACAGGATGCTGGAATACTGACTCCATCCTTCCTTCAAATGCCTCAATAAAAATCTTCCTTCCCTCATCATTTAAAATACAATAATTCACCTTCTTATCAAAGTGCTTCCCTACCTGAAGTCTTCTGTTATTTACCAGTTCAAAAATAGTCCGGAATACAATAACTGGTTTAAACACTTCACTCATATCAAGACTCAAGGAAAATCTGCCCTCAGATGGCTCATGAAGAAAACTTATTCTCTGATCCAAATGAGTTCGGTAAATCGCAGAAATTGTCTTAGTATAAAGCAGCGTATTTCCAAAAGACACCAAAGCATTCATAGGATTATCCGGGGGCCGTTTCACTCTTTTATTCATAACAAAATCTTCGGGAAGGAAATACTGAAAATCATGGTAAAATCGCATCCACACTTCACCTTCAGCAGCCATTAAGACCTTTATACTATCTGCACTGTCCACAGCTCGGAAAAACTCCTTACGTATCCAGTCCGTAGTATTCTTTACTTCTCTCTTATCATGCTTATAATAATGATAAAGCACCTCATAAATATTAATTCCTATGCCTTTCACTATAGATTTTGCAATTTTCAATCTGTCTTTCTGAAAAGCTTCCACCTGTTTTACCAGAAGTTTTCCACTCATATACTGATCCCTTGGGTAGAAAGTCCCACTGTATCCACCATAATAATTAAAAAAATGTACTACAACATGATTCTGTGCGAAAAAATCCAGCAATTTGCTATTGATACTAACCTCATTCAGGCAGTATATTTCTCTAGTGTTTTCTATTGGAATATATACATTTTTTTCATTTTTTCGAAAGCACAGTGAATTATCTTTTCTAGACAGTTCCCCCATAGATGATATATATTTTGTACTTCCCATATTCACTTCTCCTCATATGAAGATTTTCTGATATCTTCTGAAAATCCACCTTCAAATGTAACAGTAATCATAATAAGCACACTTTCTGCATTTCGGCTTATTCAGGACAGGTGGCGTTTCATCCTGTTCCAGTAACTCCTGTATCTCACAAATATACATATCAAGCTCCCTTTCTATATCTTCTGTAAGTTCAATGATTACTGTCTTTTTATTATTTTTGTTTTTTTCCACAAATTCCAGTTTTCCTTTACGAACGACACCCTTCTCATTCAAAACTTTTAAATAATAGAGCAATTGCCATTTAGCTGCTTCCGCATCCGCATCTGACTTTTTTATTTCAGTCAAATATTCGGTGGTAAGTTTATCTAATTTTATATTGTCAATTGATATCTCCGTATTCCCATGTTCAGCTCTTTCCTCATGAAGCGCTTTACCAATTTTCACTTCTTCGCTGTTATCCTCCAGATTCATACGATTCCCAAACAGATAGCACTGCCGTTTACAATGGAAATAGTAATTCACTAAAGTCCCGGTCACTTTCATATTTTTAATCCTTTTCTTATTCTGTCATTATGCCTTCTACTCAATTAATAATACGCTTTCTATAAAATTCCTTTGAATTTGTTTAGGAATATTAAATAAAATCAACAAATTCCCCAATATTGTTTTCTATTTTTTCTCTGTTTAATTTTCCATGATCAAAATATTTTTCACCATCATCTATATAAAACAGTTCTCCAATTTTATCGTTATAAATCAAATCAGAATTCTTTTTTATTTGATAAATAAAATAGTTCATTTTACTCTTCACCATTGACAATTTCACTCTTTTCTCTGAATAGTCCATATGAAGATTTCTTAAAAGTTCCCCATACTCTTTCCAAATTTTTCTTCCATCTATTTCTTCTCCATTTTCGTCCAGCAGAACCCTTGCCAGATAAACAGACATGCTCCAGGTATTCTCCGAGATCAGATTCATTTCCCTTTTAACTTCAGGATAATCCAATCTGCTTACCTGATTCTGAAAGAAACTGATAAGCCCGCTGTCTCCCACATTATTCACATGCGTCTGTTTTAAAACATCCAGAATCCTTCCATAATATTCCTGAAAATCTTTTTGAACCAGAAGCTCTCTCATTTCCGGATTCTCCAGCGTAAACTTCTTTTCCACCCGAATATCCTTATCTCTTCCATAAATTGCTTCAGGCTCATCTAATTTAAAGAAATATACCCATCCTTCCCGACGGCAGGAACGATTAATCCTGCCTAAAAACTGCTCTTCGCTGTCCAGTTTTGAAATGTTTTTATATCCAATATCCATATCAATGTCTACTCCGGCCTCCACAACCTGCGTAGCCACCAGAATAATTGCCTGATTCGTTTTTTTAATTTTCTCCAATATCCTGCTTCGTTCAATCAGGCTGTCCTCGCCCGACATATATTCAATATCACAGGAAATCCTTTCATCCTGCTGCAATCGTTTAAAAAAAGCAGACGCTGTCGTTTTACTTATAAACTCAATTAAAATTTTCTTTCCTTCCAATGAAGATTTTGCAATATGGTCCGCAAGAGCATCTTCCACATTAGTCTCCTTCATAAGCTCATATGAAATTTTCACTCGTTCCCTGAAGCAGGGATTAAAAAAATATTTTTCTTTTTGGGTCATCAGTCTGATCGCAGGATATGTATCAGCCGATAACAAGTCTAAATCCGGCAGAGTCGCAGACATAATTAAAATTTTCATATTTAAAAGATAAGACAGTTCTTTTAAAAAAAAGATAATCTCTCCCCACAGAGCATTTTTATAGCTTTGTATTTCGTCCAATACTACCACACTGTTCATTAATTGATGAAATCCAAATGCTGATTCCTTCGTATCCCCAAACAATGTTTCAAACAAATTTACATGCGTAGATACAATCATTGGATAATTTAAAAACTGCCGATCCAGCAAAGCCTTCTGATAATAGAATGGAAGCTCAGAATCCAGTGCATCACGTTCCTCCATGCTCATTTTAATCGGAGTAAGAGAATTAATGACTGCAATGTTGTCCAGAATCTCCGGATTATTTTCAAATATCTTCTGCAGACTGTTCATATTCTGTTCTACCAACGTATTAAAAGGATAGATATAATAGATTTTCTTCAACCTTGAATCTGCCTTCATCAGCTGAAAACTTAAATCCACAGCTGTATTACTTTTCCCGCTCCCTGTAGGAGCTTCCAGAAAAAAGAGTGTTTCCCGGAAGTGTTCTTTTAAGACAGACTCCGCGTCCAGCAACATTTCTGTTCTTAACTGATCAATCGCTGTTTTTTGCCTCAAATTGTTCTCCGGTCCAAGATAAATATTCTTTTGATATATTCGTATTTTTTTCATGAGGCCGGTATCTTCATATATACGAATCCATTCGGAAATTTTATCTAAATTTCCCAATTGAGTTACTTTCATACCAGACTCGAACTCTGACGTTGCATAATAATCGCTCGCTAACAGTACAGAATATAATATTTTACTATAAACGTACAGGGAAATACCCTGCTCTATCGACAAAGTTCTGATATTTTTTTCCATATCTTTGACCCTGCCTCTGAGCATATCCCCTCTCAGAGAAAAATTCCCCCGATAGACAGTACATTTTCTCTGCTGAAATACCTCCGCAATATCCTGTCCAATTCCATCTTTTAATTCATTCAGAAATTTCTCAAACGCTTGCAGATCACTGTGATGTCTCGCTATAATATATGCATTGCAAAATATCATCTGCCTCAGCACTTTTTTATCTGTTTTACTAACTGCAGTACGTTTCATTTCATTAAAAAAATAATCTATATACAATACAGAAGATATTAAGGAATGTCTGCTGGACACACAAAAAAACTCTCCCTGATCTTTAATGCAATAGTTTTTCATCTTTTCATTCTGGAACTTTGGATTGATTTTTCCCACATCATGAAAAAGTGGAATTCCCCGAATCATCTCCTTCAGACATTTTTTCCCTTCTGGCGTCAGTTCCGGGCATATTCTCCTGCAAAAACGTTCCAGAAACTCTTCCATGCCTTTTTCTTTCCAGACATCACTGAAATATCCTTCCGTCAGACGGATATGTTCCAAAAGCTTTTCTCTTTTAATGACCTCTCCCTTATTATTTTCTGAAATATGAGCTTCATACTGATCTATATCTTTTATCAGACATTCTATCGTTTTAATATCCATACTTACCCACCTCATTATCTATTTTTTTATACAAAAGAGGGATCCAGACTGCCAGATCCCTCTTTTTTCGTCAAAACGTTTTATCAGCCGCCCTAGAGCTTCTTAGTAGAACACAATCCTTCTTCCATCCTCCAGCTGATAAATCGGGATATCACTTACCTTCATAAAGGCGTTTGTGTATAAAAAATCCTGTATCAGATAATTATTGGTCCAACCATCCATTCCATACGGCAGTGCCTCCTGATATTTAAAACTGTCCCACACATCTGTCTCTCCCTGTTCCTCCAGTTCCATCTTATCATCTTCATCCAGATCAGCGATACTTATCCTGTTTTTCGGCGTGAGACACCCCAGTCTTCCGAATTCAAAAAATACTTCTTCCGTCTGCTCCACAGTGATCGCTGTAATATCTGCAGGATGATCATTTCTGCCCAAATATGGATAATACACACAGGTTCGATTGCATATGGCATCGCGAATTTTTTTCGCTTCCCTGCAATCAACTAGAAGGCAGATTTCCCAGGCAGGATTTTCCAGCCATTGTTCTTTAACAATCAGATTACCTCCAAGTTCCCGCGAAGCATACCCTACAGAATTATTAAAATACTGTATTTTTTTGGGAATTAACCCTTTGCTTTCGCGAAAAGGAAGAATAGAAATTTTCAGGTCCTGCAGCCGCTCGTAAAATTCCGGATAGCCAAATGCCAAAGTCTCCTGCCCTTTTCTTTTCCCCGATTCCTGCATCTGCGTATAACCGCCATACCCAAGAATCGCCCCAAATATGCCAAGGAGCGCTACCTTGTGTATATTGCCATATGTAAAATAGCAGTATGAATTCATTTCCGGTTTCCGGAAACAGGCATTACGCCCACTCAGCGTAAATTTCAGTATTTCCATACTTATACCTCATTCATTGTGCGGATATCATAAAGTTTCATACATTCCGCACCTTTCAGTTCTGTGGTATAGGGATTATAATACACATCCATTTTCAGAATTCTGTCTTTCATTGCTTCTAAAATCTCCGTACAGTTCAGGTTAATCACATTTTTCTTCTCACCTTTTTCAAACTCGATATATTCCGACAAATTCGGAAGATACGTGTCCGGTGTTGTTTCCACAAACAGAGCAAACTCATTTTCGCATCCTACTTTAGAATTCGTGGCAAACGCAGTAGCCGACACCAGGGCAGTTCTTCTGAAATTCTGATAATCCTCCTCTGTATATCCCTCTGTAACTCCAAGTTCTTTAAATTCCTTATAAGCCAGCGGATTAATCACAAAAGGATAGAAATAGTGCGCTTCATTGCTGACAATCTTTGTTCCCAAAGTTGAATTCTTTGCTTCTTCTTTTTCACCTTCACCTTCATTTGAAGAATTGGATTTATCTTTTTTAGCTGTCCGGAACGGGGACAAAATCTGCTGTTCTTCCGGGTTTGTTCCAGAATATTTATTAAAGCCCTGTCCAATCTGCACTGCTCCGGTAATCGAGATATTACTTCCTGATTCGGCAAAAGTAGCTCCAAAATTCTTCACATCTACCGCCGACATCAGATTCGTCAGTACCTCTTTAACATTTTTACAATTCTTCAAATCCTTTACCTGAAACAGCTGCTCATACCGTTCCTTCAAAGTTTTAGGAATCAGTGTTACTTCCCCTTTTTTTCCTTCGTCCGAAAGCTTCATGGACTTTATATACAATACTTTTTTTCCTTCATCATCCCACATCTTTTTCATCGGGTATTTTAATGCTTTATCGCTTCCAAACGTTTCACCATCACTTGTTGTCTTGGGATATCCGGAAAAATCTGCATTCCAGTTTGCCATAACAGAAGAAATCCCCAATACTCCATACACTCGTTTATTCATTTTACTTTTCCTCCTTCATATAAATCAAATTATCACATGCATATCCTAAAATAATCATTTCCTGGTCAATTTTTCCATCCGGAATATAGCCTTCCACCAGAGCAAGCAAATTCTTCACTCTTCTGTCCATATCCGATATCGAATAATTATATTTTTTATAAAGCTGCAGGATCCGCGACTTTATCATTACATCAGACTTTGCATTCAAAAAAGGATTCAGCAGCGACTGGTTCCTGTCCTTTGACCGGTTCAGTGAAATCAGATATGCCGCCAGCTGTCCTACCGCATAAAAATACTCATCGTCATTTTCCAACGGAATTGTCTCTTTTGCTCTGATTTTCAGTTTCAGGGATTCCTTAATCCCGCTTATTGTTTCCGCCATATTAATTTTTCCTCCTGAAAAATAGTTTCTAAATGAATAACGCAGATCCAGCTGCCAAAGTACACGCTCACGGTATCTATTCAACAGATTTCCTTTTATCAGATTTATAGATACTTTCTCCAATATATTCTGAAATCCCCTGTCGATTCCCTTATATACCCAGTCGAATATGGCATCTCTTGCAAGGATCACACTCTGCTTCAGTATTTCGTCGTTAATAGTTATTTCACTAACATTCACGTAATAATTTCCTGACAGATAATTAGAAAAAAACACCGTATTAATTAATTCTCCCACCTGAATTCTGCTGTCATAAGTACCATACTTATCCCCATATTCTCGATGTTTGTCATACTTTGCACCTAAAATTGGTTCAAAATTGAATTTAGGTTCCATTTTGGTCTTATAGTCTGTGATATTATCCTGGTTTTGTATTTCCGCCTCATTCTTACCTTTCTGTATCCTGATATAATATCCTGACTCCATGCTGTCAGGTGCTTTCCCATTCTCAAATCCATTTATCTCTCGAGCAGCAGTATCCACATATATATTGTACTTCCTGGCTGAAGCAAAATTCATCAAAAGATCAAAGAACTGTTTTTGAAACAAAACTTTATCACTGTCCAGTAAATATGACGCCGGGTATTTTCTTGTTTTAAAGGAAAGCAATGGTTTCTTGGCATTCATTCCCAGATTATTATCCGGCAAACCATAAATTCTGTTTTCTATTTCTATATTATAATCATTGCTGTTATAAATATTAGGAAGAAAATATCTTCTTCCCTCTTTTTCATAAAGTGCATTATCCTCCTTAAAAAATATTTTCAGATAATCCTTCCGACTGAAATCCACAACATCGTTTAAAGCAAAAATATGTTCTTTGATCCATATTCTCTTTTTTTCAATTTCTTCTTCAGGAGGAGCACCTTCCATCTCCTCGAACATCTTGCAAATTCTGCTTGCTTCTTTAGTTTTTTTATATTTTTTCTCTAAAGGATTTTTCAGAACGTCATAATATCCGTCAATAATCTCTTCCGTAAGTTTCCCGGAAACAATACTGTCCTTTTTTACCCAAAATGACAGATAATTATTCGAATGAATCACTTTCTTGGAATCTACCGGTTTATTCATGGAAACTAACCGACTCTGATAATCATAATTACAGATATCACGGAAACTGCTCTGACCAGCTATCAGGGTATTAGTTTTCTTATCCATCCTGATATCTACATTCTCAATTATTCTCCCATCCTTCGCTACGATCAGATAAGTTCCAGCCGCTGGAATATAGTCATCCAGAATCAGCTTTGGCCCCTTTTTATCCAGTTCATCCCTGAAAACATCCAAACATTCCTGTATCACAGGAAAATCACCTCCCTTATATGTTCTTTTTACCTTGAAGAACCGAACAGATATAACCCGCCTGTCTGCGTCTGTCCGCTTCCACTCAGTTCTTAACTCCACCGATAATTAACAAACCCGGCGCCTCGGCTGTTCATTTCTGCCACCCCTGTTCCCAATGACAGGTATGCCAGCTTCTGAGCTGTCTCATTGTCAGCGATCTGGAGCCGTATCTTATCGCCAAGCAGACGAATATTCTTATACTTCATTACAATAGGACCTTCATTCATAAATTCGAGCAAAGTATAAAGTTCAAAATCTTCCCGCAGTTTCTCTCCATAAAGAACATTCCATTTCTTGATCAGATTTACTTTAATTCTCTCCTCAAATGATTCCAAAGTCATATTTTTTCTCCAGTATCCTCCGTCAGTTTTCAGAATCACCGGAGTCAAAGTATAAATGCAATCAATCCATCTCTCAGGAATAATCCGTATCTCGGCAGTCAAACCCTTCATTTCCTGCGTATAATGATTGACACATACTTCCTGAAAATGTTTCGCCAATTTCGAATCAACTGTCCGTATTGTGACCGTATAAATCCTCCCTTCTTTATAGACTTTGTCCTTTTCCAACGGATATGGAAGATCAAAGCAATACCCTTTGAAGCGATTTTCCTCGTGCATCTGCAGCAGCTCATCTATCCCGCCGAAGCTTTGATCGATAAATGACGCGAGTTTTTCCTGAACCTTATCAGCAGGAATGAAAGTCAGGAAATAAAGTTTCAATCGAATCTGATATATGCGCATTTTCGTTCCTCCTATAAAATTTCTCCTTCCTTATAGCATGCCGCTATATATTCACGCGACTGGTAATAAACAGCAATATTATAATCACTTAAAAACCGATCAATCCATGACTGATAGACATTCATCAATGTATCAATAATAGATTCATCTTCTCCTACATCCTCTATTAATCTTTCATAAACTTCGCCTATGGTCCAATAATCCGGAACTGTATATCTGCACTCCTTTTCATTGTCAAAGTCTCCTTTTTGGATCCGGCATTTTTCAATAAATTCATCAGCCACCTTTTCAATTGGCTCGCAATGAAAAACATCTGCATATTTATATACACGTTCAATTGTTTCTTTTCCCAGCTGTTTAACCACCTCCTTACGACGTCTTTTTACAGTCCGTCCTATATATTCGATAAGACTGCACGTATAAAACAAATTATTATTATTCTTTTCAGCCATGGACTTTATAGCTCCTTTCAAATTTTAATGTGCTCAATCTTCCAATATATAGAATCAATTTCTATTTACGAATCCTGGTTATCTGTGTTTTCTTCGATTATAATACTGCTTTTTCAATATGTCAATGAATTTCTTACAATATCTTGTCATCGAGTTTTAAAAATAGTTCTCAAAACTGACCTTGAGAATTTTCTGAATATTCTGATTCTACACCATTTTCAAATACATCCAATGTTACTATTTATCATAATATCAGAACACATTATCTGGTCATATTCAAATACATCTTATGTTATTTTTCCAATTCCTTTATCAAACAGTGAAACACTGCCATTATCCCCAGTACCAGCGCCTCCAATGCAGGAGGACAGCAATGGAGGCGCAAAAATCAAAGTTTCTCTCAATAGAAATCACACAATCCATGCCGCCGCATTTGATCGCCGCACATTTACTGTCTTCCCCCGCAAATCCCCCACATCACATCCTCAGTCACCTTATAAGGCACATTCTTAAGCTTCGCCTCATTTGCCAGCATCCCGTATACTGCCCGGTTCATCAGCTCTTCATCCGCCTCCATCGGGCCCAGCGCATCTGTGATAAACTCTCCAAAAGCCTGAACATCCGGGAATCCGATCAGTTCCAGCACCTTTTTCTGAACGGCTCCGTCCGCCTGGGCCAGATAGCCCGGCAGGAAATATCCCACTGCCTTTCCATGGGGAACTCCCTTCTCATAAGTCAGATAATAACTGAGCCCATGGGGCACGGCCGTGCCGGTGTGGGCAATAGCCATACCGGCCAGAGTGGAGGCAAAAAGAAGCGTATCACCTTCCTCGGCCGTCACTCCCGCGCCTGACAGAATTTTCCTTGCGTCTCCCCAAACCTTCAAACCAAACTCGCACAGCATGCGGCTGAAATCCGTAGCATTGGAATTAATATAGCTCTCCAGGAAATGCCCCAGAGCATCCACATACGTATTAACCAGGACTTCTCTGTTCATATCCTTCAGATATTTCCCGTCTGCCAGTGCATATGCCGGATACATTTTATGAGAAATGCTGGACTTCGTGCGTTTGGCATGAATGGTAAGGACCGCATTGGGCGTCACCTCTGAGCCTGTGCCGCAGGTGGTGGGAACCTCCACGATGGGCAGCGCCCCGCATTTTTTCTTCTCATAAAGAAGCTCCGCGCCTTCGTCCTTATTGGCAATCATCAGAGCGATGGCCTTGGCTGCGTCCATGGGGGAGCCGCCGCCCACGCCGATGACAAAGTCCGCGTTTTCCTCCAAGCCGTAATCTCTTACCTTCCTCACCATTTCAATGGAAGGATTGGCTTCCGTCCGGTCAAACACACAGTATTCCACACCATTGTCCCGCAGCGCTTCCTCCACATCCGCCAACGATCCGTTCACAGCTGAACTTCTCCCTGTTACGATCAGGGCCTTCTTCCCCAGCGCGGTCCACTCCGGTGCATATTTTTTTACACAGTCACGCTCACTGTAAATTTTTGTGGGTATCTGAAAAAACATACTTTCTTTCCTCCAGTTCCAAAAAGGCCGGCTCCGCAGAAAAACTCTTACGCATTATAGATCAGCGCCATAAACACCAGATCCTCATCAGAATTATTCTCCATGGAATGGCTCTGTCCGGGCTCGATCAGACACACATCCCCAGGTCCCACTTCCACCCGGGTGCCGTCGTCCTCCACGAACGTTCCATGACCCTCCAGAATATAGAAAGGCTCCGTCTCTCCCACATGCTGATGTCTTCCGATGCTGCAGCCCGGTTTCAGCTTCACCTTCGCATACAGTCTGCCGTGTCCGTTCAGCTCCTCCTGTGCCAGAACATGCTCAAACTCAACCTCGCCGCTGCCGCCGCGCATTTTTTCCCTGACTTCGTGTTTTGTTTTTCTTACCATAATATTCTCCTTTCCGTTTTTCGCATTTTTTTAATCGCAAACTACAATCAGCCGTCCAAAATACTAAAAGCATTATATCACACAGGCCGGAAATCGTCCACGTGAATTTCCCCTGCTCCATGAAAAACACCCAGACAACCCAAAACAGCCACACAGCCAAAATTTTCCCAAATATATCCCTTCCGCCGTGCGGAACAGAAGCTTCCTTGCGCTTTATTTCCACCTGTGTTAAAATGACGAGAGTCAAAGCTTCCAAACGAATATGGCAGCAGCCGCAGGTTAAATGTGCCAGACAGAAAAATTTCAGAGACTGAATCCTCATTCTGATACACAGATAATGAAGTATAAAATGGGTAAGAAAGTTCAAAATGAAATAAAAAAGTACGAAATGGAATAGCAAAAGTACGAAGCAAAATAAAGAAGTGCAGAACGAAATAAGAAAGTGCAAAGCAAAATAAGAAAACGCAAAGCAAAATAAGAAAGCGCAAAACGAATTAAGAAAGGAGTGATCTTCTTGCCAGGATATCTCATTAAAGACACAACCCCGGAAGAGCGCAAACAAATCGTAGAGGATTCACTGGGAAACATCAGCGCCAGCTGCGACGGCTGCATGGCCGGACTGGCCGAAATGTACGACGCCTACATCCGCGGAGAAAAAGAAATCCGCGAAATCAATATGGAATTTCACGCCCGTTATGTAAAAGGCGACATGGAAAAAGAGGATACCGGCAGCTGTATCATGAAGCAGTTCTGATCGTGAAACCCTGTAAACAAAACATTCCCCGGTGAATCCGCCGGCAGCTGCACTACATCCGGAATCACATTTCAGAAAGGCGGAATCATGCTGAATATTCCCGAATGCATAAAAACACAGATAAACGACGTCCCCTGCACCTGCGACGACATCGGTTTATCCGGAAGCACCATTCTGCTCTTTCCGGACAAGGTACTGAAGATCCAGGAGCATTCAGAGGAAGCCGTTCATGAGCTCCGGGCCATGGAATGGCTTCAGGGACGCATCGCTGTGCCGAAAGTACTTGCTCACGCATACGCAGAAGGAAAAAGCTATCTCCTGATGTCAAAAATGAAAGGCCGGATGGCCTGCAGCGAATATTATCTGGAACATTTCCGGCTCCTTGTGGAGATACTTGCCCGCGCCCTCGAAAAATTATGGGAAGTCCCCATTTCTGACTGCCCTTTGGACTGTTCTCTGGATCAGAAACTGAGGGCGGCGGAATTCCGGGTAACCCATAATCTGGTGGACTGCTCTCTGGTAGAACCGGAAACCTTCGGCCCGGGAGGATTTCAAAACCCTCAGGAACTCCTCCAGTGGCTGAAGGACCACAGGCCGGAGGAGGAACCGGTTTTGTCCCACGGAGATTTCTGCCTGCCCAATCTTTTTGTCCAGGAGGATGGATCCGTGAGCTTTATCGACCTGGGCAGATGCGGCGCGGCGGACAAATGGCAGGATCTCGCCCTTTGCTTCCGAAGCCTGAGATGGAATTCCCAGGGCGAATACGGCGGCAAAATTTATCCGGAAAATGATCCCCTGCTTCTTTTCAAAAAGCTGGGCATGGAGCCCGACCGGGAAAAGCTTCGCTATTATACCTTGCTTGACGAATTATTCTGAATTTCCCCCGTCCAGCAGCCTCCGGAGCATTTCCTCCCTGTTGTTGATAAACAGCTCCATCACCTGATAGCTTTCCGTTTCCTCATAAGCGCAGGGATGAATTTTCTCTCCCTCGAAGGAAAGAATTTCCGCCCCGGGAAGTCCCAGCAGAATCGGGGAGTGAGTGGCTATGATAAACTGAGAACCCTTTTTCACCATCTCTGAAATCTGTATCAGCAGGCTCAGCTGGCGCTGGGGCGACAGCGCGGCCTCCGGCTCATCCATAATGTACAGTCCTTCTCTGTCAAAGGACTGAATGTACCGCAGGAAGCTCTCTCCGTGGGATTGTTCATGGAGGGATTTTCCCCCGTACCTGGCGTAATAAACATCCTTCCGTTCCCCGTCCCGATACTCTTCCGCCTTGCTTGCCACGTTGAAAAAGCTTTCCGCGCGGAAAAAATAACCCGATTTCGCCCGTCGGTAGCCTTTTACCATACGGATGGACTCCGAAAGCTCCGACACATCCTGAAAGGTGCTGAACCGGTAATTTATGGTTCCGCCCTCCGGATTAAAGCCGTAGGCCACCGCGATCGCCTCCAGAAGAGTAGACTTTCCCGTACCGTTCTCTCCCACAAAAAATGTAACGCTGCGGGAAAAATCCAGTTTCTCCAGATTCCTGATCACAGGAATCTTCTGCAGATAGGACCTCCCGCTGATTCCGCTCCAGTCAATCTGAATCGACCGGATATAATTCTGATTCATCGTCATCCTCATCCCGCCTCAGTTTCTTTCCATGGCTTCCGCTCATTTACTCCCGCAAAAGCCGTTCTCTCTCCAGAGCTCCTATTTTCTCATGAATCCTTCCCAGACCGTACATCAGCACTGCACAGACAAGCAGACTGATCCATCCTACCGGCGAACCAATCCAGGAATTCACAAATCCTGTACATAAATTCAGCATGCCCACAATAAACAGCATTCTGGCAATTCTTTCCAGATGACGGATCCTGGAATCGATATCCGAAAAAAGGTCAAAGGCTCCGTTTTCCACTTTCTTCCGAAAATAAATCCACTTCAGCATTCTTCCTACATATTCGGCGCCGGTCTCCTCCATAAAACTCACATAATCACTGTCCGGTCCGCGCATTTCCAGACGAACCGCATATTCTCCCGGATCACAGGAGATAAATCGAAACTGACAGAACGAAACTCCGTCGAGCACCCAGCCGCTGAACGCCTGTTCATTCAGCCACCGCTCCTCCTTTTCAAACTCCCAGACCCAGAACCATTTCCATACTGTTTTTTCACTTCTGTTTTTTTCGTCCATCCTTCTACCTCCTAAGCACACCGCTTTCTACCGGTGCTTTCCGCACAACCTCTCCGTTCTGTCCTGTCCCGCCGTTCTTCCCCAGGACTTCGTCTCCGCTGGCCACCAGCTGTCTCAGCCGCTCCAGTTCTCCTCTCAGGACTTCCTGTCCCCTCTCCGTCAGCTGGTATTCCTTCCTGCGGCTGCCCGTTTCTGTCTTCAGCGGCTGAATCCATCCCTTTTCACACAGACTGTTCAAAGCCCCGTACAAAGTTCCCGCCGCCAGATGAATCCTGCCCCCGGAAAGGGCTTCCGTCCGCTGCATAATACCGTACCCGTGCTGCGGCGTATACAGGGAAAGCAGAATATAATAGGCGGCTTCTGTCAAAACAATATTCTCGTGCAATCTCTTCCTCCTTTCCTCTCCTTCCATCCATCAGCAGAAAATATATCGCCGGTAAATATATCGTCTTCCGATATAACGCACAGCCATTATATCGCCTCCCGATATAAAAGTCAAGCACATTTCTGTCCTGTTTCCAAACAAATTCCTGGCGGTTCCAAACAGGCAAACATTTTTTCTTTCATTCTCCATTGAAATCCCCCAAAAATAGAAATATAATACATATAACGAACGAATTTTAAGCTTTTCATTCCGACGGAGGTATTGCTGTGAACGTGCTTTTTGATTCCCGGCAGCTGCTGAAACTTATGTCCAGCCTTTACACTCTCACCGGCATCCGGGCAAATATCCTGAATCTCCAGGGCCGTGACATCTGTCTCACCTCTGATCACGCGCCCTTCTGTGAAAAAATCAATTCCACCCCCGAGGGTCACGAGCGATGCGTGGCGTGCGACGCCCGGGCCGTGCAGCAGTGCGCAAAAACAGAAAAGGGCTTCTACTTTTACCGCTGTCACGCCGGAATCTGCGAAGGCATCCTGCCTCTCCGCTCCGAAAACGGCCTGCCTCCCCTGGCTTATCTGATCTGCGGCCAGTTTCTGGACGACTCGCCGCTGGAGGAGCAGTGGGAAAACTGTCTCCGGACTCTGGACTGGCGGCCGGGCGGCACGGAGGAACTCCGTCAGGCATTTTTTCAGTTCCGCCAGTATTCGCAGAAGGAAGTCTCTGCCTACTCGGAAATCCTGGAGGCCCTGTCCTCCTATATCCGGCATAAGGAAATGATTCTCACCGCAGAGCGCACCGACCTTCAGAAGCTGAAGCTCTATCTGGATCAGCATTACATCGAAAAGCTGTCCCTGGACTCCATATCCGCGCAGCTCCACATCGGCCGCACCAAGCTGTGCATGCTGGCAAAAGAGCTGTCCGGAGGAAAAACCCTTTCCCACCTCATCACTCAGCGGAGAATCGACGCGGCCAAAACGCTGCTTCTCCAGAGCGATCAGCCTGTCTCGGCCATCGCGGAGGCCGTAGGGATCGGAGATTACAACTATTTTTCCAAAGTTTTCCGCTCCGTCACAGGCACGACTCCCAGCGCCTTCCGGAAAGCCCACCGCCGCGGCGCAGACGACTGACTGACTGCATGAGTTCTGCAGAATTTCCACATTCTTACAGGATGAACACGTCAAACGTTCATCCTTTTTGTTTGTAAAGCGTGAAAATCCAGAATTTTTGTATTTTTCTCCACGAAACGTACGATTTTTCTATCATATGTACGTTTTGCACTATAATCCCGCAACTTATACAAGTATAATGAGAAATATCAATAGTCTTTTGTGGAATATGCCCATTTTTGTCCATTTTCACAAAAGCCCGCAGGAAAGGTTCCTGCGAAACCCATATCAATTTAAAGGAGGATTACGAAACTATGAAGAAGATTCTTGCACTGACTCTTGCCTGCACCATGGTAGTCGGCGCGGCGGCGCCCGTGGCGGCAGAAGGCTCCGACAAGCTGGCGCTGAACGTCATCATTTCCCAGTACGGCGATCACACCCAGGAGTGGTGGCCCACCTTCGAGAGCAAATTTGAAGAAGCGAATCCGGATATCGACCTGAACATCGAGATCGTTTCCTGGAATGACCTGTACACCGTGGTCAACACCAGAATCTCCACCAATCAGGCGCCCGACATCCTGAACATCGACACCTTCGCAGACTATGTAGCCGACGATCTGCTGATGCCCGCGGAAGACTACACCTCCGAAGAGCTGAAGGCCAAGATCCTTCCCAGCTTCTGGAACGCCAACGAGATTGACGGCACAGTATGGGCTCTTCCGATTCTGGCATCCGCCCGTGCGCTGTTCTACAATAAGGACATCCTGGAAGCCGCCGGAGCAGAGGTTCCCACCACATGGGACGAAGTTCTGGACGCCTGCGAGAAGATCAAGGCCTACGACGAGAACATCGTTCCCTGGAGCCTTGATATCTCCACAGATGAAGGCCAGGCCGCATTCTCCTACTACACCTGGAACAACGGCGGCGGATTTACCGACGCCGACGGCAACTGGGCTCTGAACAGCGCCGCCAACGTAGAGGCTGTAAACTTCATGAAGACCCTCATCGACTCCGGATACTGCACGGCAGATCCCTACACGGAGACCCGCTATCCGCAGCAGGACGCTTTCGCTGCAGGTTCTCTGGCCATGATGCTGGGACCGTGCAACCTTTATGACATCGCCGCAGGCGTGAACTTCGGCGTAGCTCCCATGCCCACCAATGGAGACAATGAGTCCGTACAGATGGGCGTATGCGACCGTCTGATGGCCTTCCGCAACGATGAAGCCCCGGATCAGGAAGCGCGTACCGCTGCCATCAGCAAATTCTTCGACGCTTTCTACGATGCGGAAACCTATTCCGAATATATGGTATTCGAAGGCTTCCTGCCCGTTACCACTGATTCCGGCGAAATCCTTGCCGCCAGCGCGGACAAATACACCAAGGGCGACGGCTCCGCCAACGGCGACAGCGAATATTTCGCTACCTTCTGCGACATGCTGGCATCCTGCAACTTCTATCCGGCTTCCAAGCCCGAATGGAATGACGTAAAGCAGGGCGTGATCAATGCCGAACAGCAGATCTGCCAGGGCGCTGACGCTCAGGAAACTCTGGATCTCCTTCAGGAGGACATCCTGACGCTCCAGGAAGAAAACGAAGCTGCCGCTGAAGAAGAGGCTGCCGCAGAGGAATAAGAGCTTTGTCCTGACAGATATCTCAAAGCTCCGGCAGACATTCTGATTCTTTGTCTGTCTGTAAGCAGAACATATCAGGGGGTCGGACTTCCGTCCGATCCCCGTTTTATACCTGAATATAACGAAAAGCACAGCTTGCCTTTACGCTGTCTGCTTTTAAAAAAGGGGGCGAAAGATTGAAAAAACATTCTCTGCTGAAAAAAGCGGAACCATACGTCTGGCTCCTGCCCAGCATGCTTCTGATGGCCGTCATGATCCTGGTTCCCATCGTGACAGTGTTCCAGCTGTCCATGTCCCAGATCACCCGGGCCGGCGTCATCAAGGGCTATAACGATTTTGAAAATTTCAAGGCGGTGTTCCGGTCGCCCACCTTCTGGCATACGCTGAAAAACACCCTGGTGTGGACGGTGACGGTGGTGGGATTTTCCACCCTCATCGGCTTTGTCATCGCCATGGTGCTGAATCAGGAATTCGTGGGACGCAAGATCGTCCGGGCCATCGTGGTATTTCCCTGGGCCACCTCTCTGATCATTCAGTCCGTGATCTGGAAATACAGCATCAACGCCGACTACGGTTCCCTGAACGTGATCCTGCAGAAGCTTGGCGTCATCGAGAAATATATCAACTGGACGCCCACCGCCCAGGCCCACTTCGCCTGGGAATGCTGGATCGGTATTTTTGTCACGGTTCCCTTTGTCACCTTCTGCGTGCTCTCCGGCCTGCAGAGCATCGACACTGCTTACTACGAGGCGGCGGATATCGACGGCGCCAGCTTCTGGCAGAAGCTTGGACGCATCACCCTGCCTCTTCTGAAGCCCAGCCTTACGGTGTCCACGGTGCTGAATATCATTTATGTATTCAACTCCTTCCCCATCATCTGGACCATGACCAAGGGTGATCCGGCGGACAGAACCCACACGCTGGCCACCTACCTGTACAAGCTTTCCTTCTACAATGGAAAATCAGGACAGGCAGCCGCGGTATCCGTAATCGGCTTCGTCATTCTGTGCATCTGCTCCAGTATTTACATGATTTTGTCCCTGAGGGCGGAAAAGGAGGAGCAATGACATCGAGAAAACGAAAAAAATTAATTCAGAAAATATGCCTGTATCTCTTCGTGCTTGTGGTCTGCGTGATCATTCTTTATCCGTATTTCGTCATGTTCACCACCGCGGCCAAGGACAGGGATGAAATGTACGCGCTGAATATGACCATTCTTCCCCTGGAATGGAAATGGTCGAATTTTATCGAGATCTGGTCAGCGGCTCCCGTATTCCGCTACTTCCTGAACTCCATCATCATCGCGGGAGGCGCCACTCTGCTGGCCATCCTCTGCGGCATCCCGGCGGCGTACGCCATGAGCCGCATGCAGTTCAAGGGAAAATCCATTTTCCTGGGACTGGTGATCATGAGTCAGATGTTTGCGCCGGTGGTGCTTCTGGTAGGCATCTATAAGCTGATGACGACGCTGAAGCTGGTGAACAGCCTGCTGGGCCTGATTCTTCTGAACGCCGCGTTTAACCAGGCTTTTGCTATCTGGCTCCTGCGGGGCACCTTTCTCTCCATCTCCCCGGAGATGGAACAGGCCGCCAAGATCGACGGCTGCGGAAGGATCGGTTCTCTCGTCAGGGTTCTGCTGCCCATGGCGGCTCCCGGCGTAGTGACCACGCTGATCTTCGTCTTCATCAACTCCTGGAACGAGTACACGATGGCGCTCACCCTCATGTCCACGGATACGCTGAAGCCCATCACCGTGGGAATCAACGTTTTCTATGGGTTTAACATGATTCAGTGGCAGTACCTGTTTGCCACCTCCCTCTTTGCCACCGTACCGGTCATCATCCTGTTCCTGTGCATCGAAAAGCACCTGGCCGCAGGGCTCACCGCCGGAGGCGTGAAGGGATAATTTCCGATACTCCGCCGGAGTTTCCAGTCAGACAGAAAACGGGACCGCCGGATAATTGCACAGCACACAATATATGGAGGAATCATATTTCCGTTCTTCCATATATTGCGTTCCGTCAGCAATTACCGACAGTCCCGTTTTTTATGCGTAAGACCGCTCCTTGCCGCAAATCTGTCTTCCGGTTATTTCAGCTGAATTCCCCATATCTTACAGGATCTCGTGCCCACCACCACATAATTCTCATACACAGCCGGGGACGCCTCGATAGCGCCGTCGCTGAGCACAAAATCGTCATGGGTTTCCCCTGTTTTTCCATCCAGCAGATACATTTTTCCTCCGCAGCTGCAGTAAAGCACCTTTCCCGTGCCGTCAGAATTATATACGCACACCGGAGAGGACCAGGCATAAAACGCTACATGTTCCCACACGATCTCACCGGTATGCTTATTGATACAGGACAGCACACCGTCATACTCGGCCCCGGTTCTGGCGACCGTTACGTAGATGTAATCCGACAGATCTCCTCTGCCCACGGCAATGGTGGACTGCACTCCGCCGGACACGCCTGCCTCGGAAAAGCATTCATAATCCGTCTGCCAGACAATCTCCCCTGTTTCCGCGTCGATCTTCCAGATGGGAACATTGGCGGTATAGGAGCTTCTCCACCCCAGATGGAAGGAGGTGCTCACGTAAACATAAAGCTTCCCGTCCTCCACCGAGAGAACCGGCGTGGAATTGGAGTCGTCCAGAGTATCCTGTACCCACACCAGCTGAAGGGTGTTCAGGTCCATGCACATGAGATTTCCGCCGTTGTCCGCAACAAAAAGATATCCCTTGTATATGGCCGCGCTGGTTTCCATACCGGTCCAGTAACTGGATACATCCGTCCTGATTCCGTAATAATTCCATTTGACCACATGATCCGGATTGATGGAGAACGTCCCGGCCTCCTGATCATACTGACTGTTCAGATGAATGAGATAGAGGATCCCGTTTTCTCCCGGATAGATCAGCGTATCCGTATCCGCGTCCACCAGCGGAGACGAATCAAAATAGCTGAGGGAGCCCCTGGTGGTAAAGGGATCCGCATTGCCGAAGGTATACATCACGCTGCAGTCCAGAAGATTGATGATAAACACCCGGGCCTGCCCCTCGCTGCTGTCATAGCCCGCGCCTACGTACATGACAGGATATCCCCGGGGATCCAGAGCGCCGGCGCCCTTAAAGGTATACCCCACATACATGGAGTCCCTGGTGGCTTTCCCGGTTCTGAGATCCGTGAAATAAATATAGCCGTCCATGCAGGCGTAGATCACTTCCACCAGCTCATCATCCTCTTTGGCCCAGTCCTCCATATTCATATGGGCTTTCACCTCTCTGGGCCATTTCATCATGAGGGGCTGACCGGTCCATCCGCTTCCGGTCCATGTGGCATTGGAGTAGGAAAGAGAACCCGTATCCCGGGACCAGACTCCCTCCAGGGCAAATTCCTTCATCTCCGCATAGCCATAAGCCGGGCTGTTGCGGAAATTGTCGCCCCGGAAGGTGACGATTCCCTCCAGATCCGTGTAATCTCTGCCAGGGCCGAATTCGATGGGCGAGACAGGAGAATACTCCGACACGTCGGAAAGAACCGCGTCATCCACCATGATTCCTGTGGACTGTATGAAATTTTCCGGCTTTGTAGCCTCCACGCAATGGGGCGCAAAGGAATCCGGATCTACGTCCTCGGTAAATAAAGCTTTTACATCCTTAGCCTTAGTCTCTGCATCTTCATCCGCTTCCTTATCCGCATCCTCCCCGGAGGTCAGTTCCACAGTTCCTTCTCCGCCTTTTCCCTTTCCTGTACCTTCCGCTTTGTCACTGGATGCTATCCGCTGCTGATCGGAGGAATCTTTTCTGCTGCTGAAGGGCTTTTTCCACAACAGAACCCCTCCGGCAATCACAAAGACGAGAAACAGGCACATTCCCGTCAGCGCATAGATTCTGTTCCGCTGTGCGGCTCTGCGCTTCTTTCTTCTTTTCCGTGTTCCGGAATGCTGCGGATTTCTTCCGGCCGTTTTCTCTGCGGCGGGATACCTCCGCGTATTTTCGCTGCTTTTTTCTATATTCCTGCTCTTCTTTTCCAGACGCCTCTGAGCTTCCGCAAGCCTGGCCTCCATACGGTCTTCATAGCTTCCGGAGCGGGATTCCTCGGACCTCCTTCTCT
This sequence comes from uncultured Lachnospiraceae bacterium, assembly GCA_947626985.1. Classification (GTDB taxonomy): domain Bacteria; phylum Bacillota; class Clostridia; order Lachnospirales; family Lachnospiraceae; genus Blautia_A. The sequence goes on from CANQUG010000004.1 coordinate 31,398, forward strand.
GAACCTCCGAAGCTTCCTCCGCTCTCCTTCTCCGGACCTCCGAAGCTCCTTCTGACGTCCTTCTCCGGACTTCCGGAGTTTCTTCCGGCCTCCTTCTCTGGACTTCCGAAGTTTCCTCCGCTCTCCTTCTCCGGACCTCCGGAGTTTCTTCCGGTCTCCTTCTCCGGGCCTCCGAAGCTTCTTCAGTTCTCCTTCTCTGAATCTCCTGGCGTCTTTCTCCGCTTCCTTCCTGTGCGGAAGAACGTCTCGCCGTTCTCCTGCCGGACGACCGGGACTCCTCATCCCTCGATATATTCAGAACCTCCAGCTGTCTTCCGGCATTCCCGCCGCCTGCCTGAAAACGCCTGTCCGCTCTCCCGTCCTGTGCTTCAGGATCCCACCCGAAGCCTTCGCCGTTTCCTGAGCTGTTGATATTTCTCATTTCCTTCCGCCCTCATTCCCAATTTCATCTTTTGTACCGGAATTACAGAATATCCTCTGCCCGGATTCCGGTATACACGCATTTCATAATCCGTTCGCTTCCCATCCGTGTATCTTCCTGCAGATCTTCCCGCAGATCATTGCGCTTTTTCGCATTGTTCTTTCCGAATCCAACTCTATTTTATTGTATTTTATACTAAAACGGTTGTTTCAACAAGATAAAATCCCCAAATTATACAATGATAAAAAAAATATTGGAAAGACGACAGAAGAAACCTCATTACGGCAGAAAAATAGAGCAGACTGTGCTGCTCTATTTTTGAAACCATTCCTGTTTTTCGTTCAGGCAGATTATTTCTTATACATGGGTCCGTAGGTCTGGCAGGCTCTGTAATCCGCGCCCTCTTTATCCATGCCGAAGGCGTTCCACGCTGCGGGACGGAAGATCTTCTCAGGATCCACATTGTGCATGCACACCGGAATTCTCAGCATGGAGCAGAGAGTGATCAGGTCCGCGCCGATATGGCCGTAGCTGATAGCTCCGTGGTTAGCGCCCCAGTTGTTCATCACATCGTAAGCGGTCTTGAAGGGAGAACCCTCTTTTCCGTCGCATCTGGGCGTAAACCAGGTGCAGGGCCATGTGTAGTCCGTTCTCTTCCAGATCTTATCGGAAACATCATCGGGAAGGTTCACTGTCCAGCCCTCTGCGATCTGGAGAACCGGACCAAGGCCCTTCACCAGATTCAGACGGATCATGGTAGCAGGCATCTCTGCTCTGGTAAGGAATCTGGAGGAATATCCGCCGCCGCGGAAATAACCGTTGTCAGCGGGATTCCAGGTAGTGGCGTTCATAATGGCCTTCTGATCTTCCTCGGTCACGTTCCACCATTCCTTCATCACGCCGTTTCCGTTCTCATCCTTCGCTTCTCCGCAGGCGTCCAGGCAGGCGGCGCCGGAGTTGATCAGATGGATGAAGCCGCCGTTTTCCTTCGCAACGCCTTCCAGATCATAACCGGTAGCCTTCTTCACGGCCTCCGGGCTCCAGTAGGTACGAACATCGGCAAAAATCTGGGCACGGTTGGTCAGCAGCTTCATGAACAGCATTCCAAGACCGTTCAGGATATCGTTCTCCGTAGCAAGGATATAGGGCTCTCTGGCTCCTTCCCAGTCGAAGGAGGTGTTCAGCATGGCCTCCGGGAAATCGCAGTTGGGATAAAAGTCTGTCCACTGTCTCTGACCCTGGAAGCCTGCGGCGATGGCATTGTGTCCGATGGCTTCCTCGGAGAATTTCTCATCCAGCTTGTCACTTCCGCTCATGAGGTCCTTGATGATCACCATCATCTTCACCACGAACTCCCAGTCCGCATCCTTCTGCTCCCGGGATTTCTGAATGAATTCCGGATTCTTGTCAAAGCCTTCCTTACAGAATTCCTTCGTCCATTTCAGCGCCTTCTCGTATTCCTCTTTATTATAAATGCCCTCTGTCATGCGGCGGATGATCTCCACCTCATCTATGGATTCCACACGCATTCCCAGATAGGACTCCAGGAAATCCGTGTCCATAATGGAGCCGCCGATACCCATGGTAACGGAACCGATCTGCAGATAGGATTTCCCCTTCATGGTAGCCGCAGCCACAGCCGCGCGGCCGAATCTCAGCAGTTTTTCCTTTACATCCTCCGGGATGGAGGTATCGTCTGCCTCGCACACATCATGGCCGTAAATTCCGAATGCGGGAAGGCCCTTCTGTGCGTGGGTGGCCAATACGGACGCCAGGTAAACCGCGCCGGGTCTCTCTGTTCCGTTAAAGCCCCACACCGCCTTGATGGTGTTCCGGTCCATGTCCATGGTCTCTGCACCGTAGCACCAGCAGGGAGTCACTGTCAGCGTGATAGCCACTCCTGCCTTCTCAAATTTCGCCTGGCAGGCGGCTGCCTCGCCCACGCGTCCGATGGTGGTATCCGCGATCACAACCTTCACCGGTTCGCCGTTGGAGTATCTGAGGTTTTCTTCAAACAATTTCGCTGCGGATTTCGCCATGTTCATGGTCTGCTCTTCCAGAGATCCGCGTACGTCCAGGACTCCTTTCCGTCCGTCAATCGTCGGCCGGATGCCGATCACAGGATAATCACCAACGTATCTGTTTTTTGCCATTTTTTGTCCCTCCATTTTTTGTTTTTTCTGAATTATATAAGTTTTTGCTGTGCTTTATTGAAAACATCAAATTATGGTTTTAATTATACATCAGTCTTCCGGAAAAATCACGCAAAAAATAGTCAGGATATGGACATTTTTTGTGATTTTTGATCAGGCGGTCACCATTCGCCCCGCAGGAAGTACAATTTTGCCGGCCATATGTAAAATCGCTCATGCAGATTTTCACCTCAGCCGCAGGAAATAACCAAAATTCAGCCTTTCAGAGGGCAAAAATCATACTTGTATTTCCCGGAAGGTTTCCTTAAAATGAAAATATGTACAAAAAAAGACATGGAGGCATGAATATGAAAGTTTTAGGTATTTCAATGGGCCGCAAAAATGAACGCAGCGATATTTACTGCAAGCAGGTACTGAAAGGCGCGGAAGCGGAAGGCGCCGACGTTCAGTTCATCAACACTGTGGCAATGAATATCGGTCAGTGCCGCGGCTGCGGCGCCTGCTCCAAAGCTCCCGACGGAAAGATCAAATGCGTACTCAAGGACGATTATCTCACACTGGAGGAGATGGTTCTTGACGCGGACGGTATCGTGATCGCGGCGCCGGTTTATTCCGTAGGCATCGTGGGACAGCTGAAGAATTTCCTGGACCGCTTCGGCGCAGCCCATGACCGCGCATCCCTGCTGGAAGAGCAGAAGCAGCGCAAAGCGGAAGGCCGTCCCCTTCTGGACGAGCGTTATTTCAAGGATCGCTACTGCAGCTATGTGGCGGTAGGCGGCGCATGGACGGAAGACTGGACCTGCATGGGCCTGCCGATGATGCATCTGTTCAGCTGCTCACAGGCCATGAAGGTAGTGGGCCAGATCAACGCAAACGATCAGGGCCGCAAGACCAGTCCGTTCCTCGACGAGCCCATGATGAACGATATGTTTGCCATGGGACAGAACCTGGCGAAAAATATCGGCGTTCCCTATGAGGAGACCACCTGGTTCGGCAGAGAAGGAACCTGTCCGGTCTGTCATCTGGATCTGCTCATGGTGAACGGAACGAACCAGGTAACCTGCCCGGTGTGCGGCATCCACGGACATATGGAACTGGACGGCGAAAAGCTGAAGGTGGTCTTCCCGGAGGAGGAGAAGAAACGCGCCCGCAATACCATTCCCGGACTCTACGAGCATCACAATGAAATCGGCGAAATGATGAGAATATGTATTCCGAAGCTGCAGGAGCACAAGGAATTCCTGGCTGAGAAGAGAAAAGAATATGCCGCGTATAAACCGGTATGGTCCGATTAATTACATAAGTGCCTGAAATGATAAGAGCAGAATGCTATGGATAATAGTATTCTGCTTTTATTCATCTACGAGAATTTGATAACTGTAATTTTTTCATCTGCGGGAATTTGATAACTGAATTTTTCGTCTATGGGAATTTCATACAGAAATATTGAGCTTATGTCCATGAATTGATATAATTGGATGAAAAGACAGACACCAGATTAAAAAGATTATAAATGTAATGGATACACGTCCGAAAATCCGGACGGCAAGCCTGACTTCAGATAAAAGATTAAATGTAACGGATACATGTTTGAAAATTCGGACAGCGAACCTGACTTCAGATAAAAGATTAAATGTAACGGATACATGTTTGAAAATTCGGACAGTGAACCTGACTTCAGATAAAAGATTAAATGTAACGGATACTGATGAGTGAATCCAGATGAACAAATCTGTTTCCGGAGAAAAACAGCGCTGGACACGCACAAGAACAGAAAGGCACGGAAATTACTGAAATTATGAAAGCATTTCACGAGGTACGCAGCTACGATTCCGATTTTATGGTCTGGCAGTCCGCCTACCAGGACATCAGCTTTCTGGCTCACTGGCACCAGGAGCTGGAGCTGATCTACATCCATTCCGGCAAAGCCCGTTTTCGTATCAATGACGACGAATTTACCGCTTTTGCCGGAGATCTGATTTTTGTGGATACGGGAGATTTTCATTACAGCGACTCCTATGACTGCAAGAACATGCTGGACTTTATCGTCTTTGACCCGGGCATTATCAGCCCCCACTACGGCCGCTCAAATTTTGTCCATCCCCATATCACGGCAGAGACGCTGGCCGGTCTGGGGATGACGGAGAACACCAGGCAGCTCTTTGCCCGGGTGAGCCGCGAGCTGCGGGAAAAGGAGCCCTTCTATCAGGAAATCGTGTCCGCCATGCTGCGGGAATTCGTCTACCGCCTGCGCCGCCTTCTTCCCGTCCGCGAGGAGACGGCCGCCGCATCCAACGACCGGGCTGAAATGCTTTACGATATCCAGCACGTTCTCACCTACATCGACGAGCACTATAACGAAGAGCTTCCTCTGTCCCTGGCCGCCTCCATGATGAACTTCAGCGAAAGCCATTTTTCCAAAGTGTTTAAAAAGCTGGTAGGGCTGAACTACATCGCCTATCTGAACGCCGTACGCATCGAACAGGCCGCTTCCATGCTCCGGGGCACCGGGGCAAAGGTTTCGGACATCGCCCTGTCCTGCGGCTTCGGCAATGTGCGCTCCTTTAACCGCACCTTCAAAAAATATACCGGGTACACTCCGTCGGAATTCCTCATGCTGCCGGACGCCCAAGTGCGGAATTTCTCCTTCTACAAGCGCAAAGAGGAGCGGACTCATTATGTGCAGAATGATTCCCTTACGCTGGTGAAAAATTCCGCGCTGCCGTGATGCGGTCCCTGCACAGGAATAACCAATTACAACTACGCTGCCATGGAAACCTATACGCTGCCGTAATACGGTCCCTGCACAGGCATAACGCCATGGCCTGCTGCGGCGAATAGAAAATCCCCCTGAAATTTCATAAAAGGACTGTCGAACTACTGCATGACGGAGCGATATACCGGCGATTTTTGCATCTCTGATATATCATGTCCTGTCAGCATTGAACGACAGTCCTTTTTTGTGAGCGGGCGGTTATACCCCCGAGAATCTCAGGATTCCGCAAGAATCCCTTTTAAATGAAGCTTACTCCAAAATCCGCATTGAAAGACATGTGAAATATTTGCAGCTGCATGGCACGGCCGCAACTGTTTTCGCATTTCAAAGACTCAGAATGCGGAAGCCTCCGACGGCGGCGTAAAGATCTCGCCCGCCTGCTCATCCGTCAGATCTACTCCAAATACATTTTTATAGTAATTCTTCGTCTCCTCGATAATGTCGATATCGGAGAACAGCTCGGGATATACGGTCTGTGCCAGCCACAGCAGGGTTACTGGAGTATCCACGCCGCAGGTGTAGCTGCGGTACATACCCAGAGGCATTTTGTTCACTTTCTGGTTCTTCACCGCATCGATCTCACTCCAGTCGTAGCTGCCGATGGTGTTTTCATAGAGATCCTCGGGCTGAGCCGCGTTAAAATTAGTGATAAGGATTCTCTGGGGATTCCATGCATAAATCTGCTCCATATTTACCGCTGTGGAATTGTCGGTTTCCATCTCCTCGCCCACGTTCACGGCGCCGATGGCGTCCGCCCACCACTGGCCGAAAAACTTCTGTCCAGAGGTGGTGATGGTGGTATCGTTATACTGGAACAGGAAGAAAATCCGCTCCCGCTCCTCGTCAGACAAACCGCTGACCCGTTCCTGCACACGGTTATAGATCTCCTCGCTGTAATCCGAAACAAGCTGAGTACGATCGTTTTCCGGGAACAGCTGGGAGAGAAGCAGAATCCAGTTGTTCAGAGTTTCAATGGCGTCATAACCCCACTTGCCGGGAGAAATGGCCAGCGCAGGGATTCCTGCGTCAAGAAGCTGCTGCCCCAGCTGAGCGCTGCCGGCCCCGTAAAAAACCACATCGGGCTCCAGCTTCAGCAGTTCCTCAATATTTACGTTCGTACCGTCGATAAATCCGGTCTCCGCGTTCAGAATCTCGGGATAAAGCTCGGACAGAAGACTGTTCTGAGCCGCCGTCATACTGGGCTCCGCCATACCCACGATTTTTTCCGCGGAGTCAAAAAATACGGCAAGCACAGAGGGCAGCGGATAGATATCGCATACCACGATCCTGTTGATCTCCGCGGGAACCTCCACGGTGTTGTCCATATGATCCACCACTGTGATGGTGCCGGCCGTTTCCTCCTGAGCTTCGGCGCTCACCTGGATACTGCCCATGATGAGGGAAAACAGCATCACCGCCGTTAAGAGCAAACTCAAACGCCTGGATTTTTTTGTCATTTTGTAATCCTCCTTTTGAAAATATATGATAAATTTCAGGGTTACCATGATCCTGACCGAATAAATATCCGGAGTGAAGCGCCTCACGGCAGTTTTTCTTCCGGGAACTGTAATAAAGCAGTTTGCAGCTGGACAGACTGATTCAGCCTAACCGATGCTCCCGGATAAACTGTTTCAGACCGGTCACCAGTTCCGAAATCTGCGCACGGCAGAGCCGACCGGAAAACTTTTGCATCCGAGCAGACGGACTCAGCCTAACCGGTGCTCCTGGACAAACTGTTTCAGACCGGTTACCAGCTCCGGAATCTGCGCCCGGTAGATCCGGCCGGAAAAGGCTTCGTGAGGCAGCGGAATAAACTGCGCGTCATCGGGACATATAGGCTGATAAAGAGGATCCGCGATAATCCGGGCCGCTCCCTCAAGATACGGTATCAGATCATCCTCGTCCCACGCCTGAATACAACCTTCTGAAAGAAGTTCCGGCGCGGTATCCACTGCGCACAGCACCAGCGCTCCCCTGCCTGTCTCCTCCTTCAGGGCGTTGGCAAGGGAAAGGGCTGTCACGCTTTCTCCGATGATCACCGTCTGTCCGGAGCGTTCTCCCGTACCCGGTTCCTCACAGATATTTTTCTCTGCGCAGGGCCGGCAGACCATCTCACAGTTTCCCGTCGCTGCCGCCCTTTTAAGTGCTTCCGCCAGTTTTTCAGTAAATTTTTCTCCGCAGGGCGTACCCACCACATAGGGGGTGCCAAAACGGGTCTGCAGAACTTTTGCCGCTTCAAGGCCGCAGGCAGAGACTACCAGATTCACATCCGCCCCGCCCGAACGGACAACCTCCTCATACGAGCTACCCATGGCCCACACAGCGCCAATCCTGCACCCTCTCTTTTCCAGAGCCCGGCGCATGGCTGCATCGGTGCCATTGACAGTGAAATCAAGAGGAGTGACTCCCAGAATGTTTACCACAGGAGCATTCCCATCCGGCTTTCCGGATAACTGTTCCTGCTCCGTCTCCTCCGACCTGCTTCGCTCCGCGCACAGCCGCCTGGCCACTTCAGCGAAGGCCATGGAAGCGCCGGATATATATGAATGCATCCCATCCGTGGAAAAACCGAAAACGGGAATCCCGGTCTCCCGCTCGATCTCCATGGCAACCGCCTGAAAGTCCACGCCGGTGAGCATGGGGATGGGAGTCCCCGCCAGAGCTATGAATCCGGGAGAAAGCTCCTTCGCCGCTCTGACCACATCGCCGATCAGCTTCCCGTCGTCTCCCATGAGCGCTTCGATCTCCGTCAGACCGGAAAGAAATACAAGACTGTCCATATCGTACCAGCGGGGCTCATCGTGCGTGTTGTAAGTGGAATTACAGCCGGACGCATCGTGCATCACCGTCATACCGCCCAACTCATAGAGAGCCGAACACACTCCCGACGTATCCCCGGTGTAAGTCGAAATAATCCTCGCAGTTTGTTTTACAGACAACAGCCACACCCCATTCCTTTAATCTGTATCAGCGCCCGGGCATCCTTCGGTTCCCGGAACGCCCGGCACATCATCTCCGTCAGCTTCAGAATGCCGTCAAAGCCGTACATTCCTCCGCCCTCCACGATATTGACAAAATAATCCGTTCCCGCAAAATACGCGGCCTTCTGACCGACAGCCAGTATCTTTTCCTCATTTTCGCGGGGAGCGACCCGCATGCACGTGTGTACTGTGGGATACAGCAGCAGGTCCGGATTTTCCCGGGAAAGGACTTCAAAATCCTCTTTTTCATCCCCTGTAAAGCTGTCCGCATAAACCGCTGTCACATGGAAACCATGGGCGAGAAGCAGGCGGGCCAGACTCAGGGGTCTGGGAAAAGCGGTATAATCTATAATCACCGGCGTCTGTCCTATCAGCTCATGAGCCTCGTTCAAAGCCTGTTCGCAGGCGTCGATCCGCCGGGATATCTCCGCCGGATCCATCGGTTCTATCCCCAGCACTTCGCATAACCGCCGCAGATTTTCCGTTATTTCCTTATAGTCAAAGCTGAAGGGCAGATAAAGATGCTTCTGTCCCAGCTTTTCCTCCAGCATCTGACCGGCAGCGGCGGCAGCCGGAAAGGTGGTGATGCAGATGCTGCTCTCCGCCATGGCCTGGTAATCCTCGTAGGTTTTGCATGTGGTAATCTCCCGCACCTTATAGCCCGCAGAGACGGGCAGCGCATACAGCTCGCTGGTGTGGTCGAAGGCAAAATCATTGCCCACAAGGCTGACGGATCTCAGATTTTTCTCCCTGGGCTTCAAAAGGCTGTAAAGCTGCCGGCGCATGGTCTGATCCGGATTCAGCCCGCTCTTCCGCATAATGGGATTCATATAACAATCCGTGAAATCAATATCCGGAAATTTTTCCCGCAGAGTCCGGTATACCAGCTCCAGATCACACCCCATAAAATGATGGATACAGCTGGTGTAGACCAGAACGGCAGGCGGTTTTTCAGGGAGCTTTTGGATAATATCCTCCACTCCTTCGATAATCTGACCTTCCAGATCGCCCTCCAGCACGTTATTCTGTCTGATGGCGATGGTGGAAAATCTGTCGGCAGCGCCCATCTCCGCCGCTGTCAGCACCACGCCCCGCAGACAGCCCTGGGCACAGACAAAAATCTCATGGGCGCCGGGAATCAGCATCCCTACGTGAACAATATTCCATGTGCCCCGGGCGGGCGCCGAATATTCCAGCCCTGAGACAAAGGGCGCACGGAAATCCGCTTTTCCTATGGTCACCGACACAACTTCGGGCGCTTCATGTCCCAGACGCTTCAGGCCGCCGGCAGGCATGTTCTGTTTTTTCACTAATTTACTCATTGCAGCGCCTCCAGAATCTGTTTTGCCAGCAGGCGGTACTGTCCTGCCATCTCGCTTTCCGGAAAAGCCTCAAGCACCGTCTTCCCCAGTTCCTCCGCCTCGAGGACTGTGTCGCTGCGGTCCAGGCTTCCCACGATCCGGCTGTGTATATCCTCAGCCAGCTCCCGGACCTTTCCTTCCTCGTTTTTCACATTCCGGCGGTTCAGAATCAGTCCGCCAAAGGCCGCATAGCCGCGGTTCTTAAAGCCCTCCACAGCCACCGCGATATTCGCCGCGGCATGAATGGACATATTTTCTCCGGAGGTGACCACAAACACATGGTCCGCGTACCCCGGACGCATGGGCATGGTGAAACCGCCGCAGACCACGTCTCCCAGAACGTCATACAGCACCACATCCGGCTGATAGGTCTCATATGCGCCTTTTTCCTTTAATTTTTCCAGTGCGGCGATGATGCCTCTGCCGGCACAGCCCATGCCCGGGGACGGTCCTCCCGCCTCGGTGCAGACGACGCCGCCGTAACCGATCTTCGTCATCTCCTCCAGGGACATGGCGCTGCCCTTCTCCCTCACAAGCTCCAGAACGGTCTTCATCTCCTCCGGTCCCCGGAGAAGGATGGTGGAATCCGCTTTGGGATCACATCCGATCTGCATGACCTTCAGACCCTGTTCAGCAAGAGCGGCCGCCACATTGGAAACCGTGGTGGATTTCCCGATGCCGCCCTTTCCGTATACCGCGATTTTATACATTTGTTTTTAACCTCCTGATATTCTCTATATCATCCGCCTTATCCCGCGTAAGTGGTTTTCACATTTACTCCCGGCAGAATATTAAGCCGGTGGGACAGAGCTGCAATACTTTCTCTGGGGGCGTCCAGCGTTACATTTACGATACAGACGCCGCCGTCCCGGTAGGGAACTCCCATTCTCCCGATAATATAATCCCTGTACTCGTGAAGCAGTCCGTTGATCCTGTCGCTGAGAGAATAATCCCTGAAAATCAGGGAAATCACTGCGATTGCCTGACCGTGTGTTTCCCCCGACATGCCCGTGTCAGGCTGAGCAGATACTTCCTTCGGACTTCCTGATCCGGAATGACCAGATGACTCCTCCAGGCTTCCTAATCCAGAATGACCAGATGACTCCTTCGGGTTTCCTGATTCGGAATGACCAGATGGCTCTTCCGGGTTTCCTGATTCGGAATGACCAGATGGCCTCTTCGAACTTCCTGCTCCACGTCGGCCGTCTGCTTCTTCCAAAGCTCCAGTATCTGAGCCGTGACCGTTTTTCGCTCTGTAACCTGCATTCAGCCCCTCCGCCTCTTCTTTCTCAATGATCTTCAGCGGCAGAATACTGTAATAAATATTCCCGGCCGTCTCAATCTCGCCGATCACCGCCTGCACGCCGAACGCCTTTTTAATATTATCCTCCGTCAGCACCGTGGGCGTATCCCCGAAAATCGAGGCCCCGCCTTTCTGGAGAATCAGGGATTTCGAGGCCCGCATGAGAGCGTGGGTAGGATAATGGGTATTAAAGATACAGCACATTCCCTCAGCCGCCAGCCGCGACATGGTGTCCAGCACGATCAGCTGATTTTTAAAGTCCAGATTCGATTCCGGCTCATCCAGAATCAGCAGCTCCGGCTTCGCGGCCAGCGCTCTGGCGATAAGCACCATCTGCAGCTCGCCGCCGCTGATCTCCGTACATTTTTTATCCAGCAGGCCGGAAATCCCGAGCTGCTCCGCCAGTTCTTCCGCCTGGGCCCGCTGGGCGCTTCCCGGCACGGAAAACACGCCGATCCGGTTCGTGCAGCCAAGGAGGATCATATCCCGGGCAGTCATGGAAGCAAAAGCTCCCCGGGCCTGAGGAACATAGGAAACCCTCTGCCACAGCTTCCTGGAGGGCAATGTTCGGATATCCTCGCCGTCGATGAGGCATCTGCCCTCATTCCATGTGAGAAATCCCATCATGCACCGGAGCAGCGTCGTCTTCCCGGCGCCGTTCGGTCCCAGAATAGCCACCAGTTCGCCGGAACCGGCGGAGAAATTCATGTTCCTGATCACAGGTATATTTTTTTTATATGAAAAACTTCCATTTTCCACAGTCAGTTTCATTGTTTCCACCTCGCGCTGCCGCTGCCGGCAGCTTTGTCTTTCGCCTCTGCGCGGCTGTTCCGCGGGCCGGCGCTCTTTGACACCGGCTTTTTCACAGCTGCCAGCCCTGCGAGCGGCGCATCAGTATGATAAAGAACGGGGCGCCGATGATCGCCGTCAGAATGGATATGGGAAATTCCGCCGCGGAAAGGCTTCGCGCCGCCGTATCCACCAGCACCAGAAAAGCCGCGCCCACAAGCACGGAAGCAGGCAGCAGGGACAGATGATTGTTTCCGAACTTCATGCGGCACATATGAGGCACCAGCAGGCCCACCCAGCCCACCTGCCCGCACATGGACACGCAGGACGCCGTCATCGCTGTGGCGCATGTGATAGTCACCAGACGGAGCGCCGTAATATTCACCCCCGACGCCCGGGCCTCCTCATCGCTCAGCGGCAGAAGATTCATCCTCCAGCGCAGCAGAATCAGAATCACAATGCTGACGATAATGGGAATCGAGCCCAGAAAGAGCGACCGGTAATTCGCGGAATCCAGATTTCCCATAAGCCAGTAGGTAATCGCCGGAAGCTGGCTTTCCGTGTCCGCCGTAAATTTTACCAGAGAGATCAGCGCCGTAAACAGCGACCCGATCATGATTCCCGCCAGCACAATGCTGTTCATCCCCTGCTGCTTCCTGCCGGAGCCCGCCATCACTGTCAAAACAACGGCCAGAATGCCGAACAGCAGGGAAACCGCCTGCACTCCGATAAGAGGAAATCCCAGCAAAAGCGCCAGCGCGGCGCCAAAAGCCGCTCCGGAAGCGACTCCCAGGGTATCCGGCGTCGCCAGAGGATTGGAAAACAGACTCTGAAAAGCGCATCCGGAGGCCGACAGGCCCGCTCCCGCCAGCAAAGCCAGCAAAATACGGGGCAGACGTATATTCCAGAGAACCATCTCCAGCTGGGGAGAAAGAACTTCCCCGCCGGTCAGACGGCCCATCATCGACCGGATCACGTCCAGCGGAGAAATGCTGATCCGTCCGATCCCCAGCGAAATCACTCCCGCCGCCGCCGGCAAAATGGGAAGGATCACCTTCCACAGAGCGGGAATGCCCTCATTTTTTGTTTTATTTTTCTGCATAAATGTAAATCCCTCACTCATCACTGCCATCGCACTTTGTGATCACATTGGAATAGGCTGTCTTCGCGCTGACGCCCGGCAGCTTCCCGATCCTTCCCGACAGTGTGCTGATCACATCCTGGGGCGCGTCAATGGCGATGCTGACAATACTGACGCCGCGCCTGCGGTAGGGCATCCCCATGCGCCCGATAATATAAGAACCAAACTGGTGAAGAATCCCGTTCAGAGCTTCCACCGAACGCAGATCCTCCACAATGATCCCGATCACTGCAATTCTGGTCTCCATAAACTTATTTTCCCGTCCTTCCCTGAGAGACGCTGACAATGCTTTCGCCTGGACTGGCAGACAAATCAGCCGTTCTCCCTTTTTCAGATCAAAAAAAGGACTGCACCACGAAAGATGCAGTCCGAAAATACGTCATTCCTCTGCCGCGCCATGAAACGCGTGCGCAGCGCGCCGCTCCCCGATGATGCCGGAAAGGGCTTCGCTGAAGAATCCTGTTCACCTGCTTCTTTCATCTCAAAACAGTTTTTCGATGTCAGAACACAGGTATCATATCACAAAAAATTCAGGATTACAACAGAATTTTCAGCCAAAATTTGTCCACATGCGGGAAAGCTCCAAATAATTAAGATTTTGCCGCAGCCTCAGCCGGCTTCCGCCGGATCAGATATCCAGAGCCGCATGATATCCCCAGTACACCGCATTGGTGATGGTGGACACCTTCGCCGCATCTCCGATCACAGCCACATAGGGAGCCGCGTCTCTCAGCTCATCCACCACGTCCGTTCTGGAACGCTGGCCCAGCGCACAGATCACGGAAGTTCCCGGAACAAGATGCTCCTGTCCATCCTTATCCGCACAGATAATGCCCTCCTCTGTCACCTTCAGTCCGCGGTAACCTGTATGTACCGTCACATATTTGTCAATTTCCTTCAGAAGCAGCGGACGGTGACGCACATTGGCATCCGGAGCCAGAACGTCCCGCATCTCCACCAGATGGACCTTTTTGCCTTCCATGCCCAGATGGATCGCGCACTCGCAGCCTGCCAGGCCTCCGCCGAACACAACCACGTCATCCGACACTTTTTCTTTTTCCAGATAATAATTGTTTACAATCACCACATTGGGGCCGTCCAGTCCGGGAATGGGCGGTACGAGAGGTTTGGACCCGACTGCGATGATCAGGGCGTCCGCCTGCTCCTTCTCCGCATATTCCTTCGTGACCTCCGTATTCAGACGAATCTCCACGCCGGCCTTTCTGGCAAGAAGCTCGTAGGTTCCGGCCAGCTCGTACATCTCATGCTTGAAAGGCAGAGCCTGTTCACTCTTTAAAATACCGCCCAGAGCGTTCTCTTTTTCACAGAGGATAACCTGATGGCCTCTTCTGGCCGCGGTGTACGCCGCGTACAGTCCGCCGGGGCCGCCTCCGGCAACCAGCACTTTCTTTTTCACAGGCGCGGGAGCGATCTCGCAGCCCTCCATCTCACGGCCGATCAGCGGATTTACCGTACATCTTCTGGTGGAAGTGGCGGCGCGCTCTGCCATGCAGGTGAAGCAGCGCAGACATTTCACGATTTCCTGATCTCTGTTTTCCGTCACTTTTCTGGGAAGGAAGGGATCTGCCAGAAGGGCGCGGGCCATGTACACGATATCCGCCTTGCCGCCGGCAATGATTTCTTCCATCTGTTCCGGGCTTCCCAGGCCGCCGATGGTGGCTACCGGAACGGAAACATGCTTCTTGATCTCCTCCGCCAGATATACGTTGCAGCCGTGGGGTTTGAACATGGAAGGATGGGTATCTCCGAAGCCCCTCTGATAGGTTCCGGCAGAAACGTGAAGAAGATCGATATAGGGTTCGATCTGTTTCGCGATGGCCACGCCTCCCTCCAGATCATATCCTCCCTCGATAAACTCCGAACCGCTCAGGCGGAACTCAATGGGGAAGCCCGGGCCTACCGCCTCTCGGACAGCCTTCAGCACCCCGATGGCCAGACGGCATCTGTTTTCCAGACTTCCGCCGTACTCATCCGTACGTTTGTTGAAATAGGGCGAGAAGAACTGATTCAGCAGCCAGCCGTGTCCTCCATGGATCATCAGCATCTCAAAGCCGGCTCTTTTAGCCAGACCGGCAACCTTGCCATAGGACTGTACGATATCCGCAAGCATTTCCTTCGTAAGCGCCTTCACGGGGACTCCGTCGGGACGGACACAGTCAGAAGGACCCCACTGATTCATGGAGTGCTGTCTGCTCTTGTCCGTCATGTAAGTTCCCGCATACATGCCCGAATGGGACAGCTCCAGACTGGGCATCGCTCCGTGACGGCGAATGGCGTCCGCAGTGTAGGTGGCGGCCGCCAGAGAATTCAGAATCGTGGTATCCAGATGGTAGGCATGGGAGCCGTCCGTCTCCGGATGTACCATACATTCGCTGACAGTCACGGCGGCCGCGCCGCCTTTGGCGCGCAGTTCATAAAAAGCGGTGGATTTCGGGCCGATGCATCCGTCGTTGGTAATATCGGTTCCTCCCATGGGAGCGGAAAACATACGGTTACGGTAGGTCACGTTTCCGATCTTAATGGGCTTGCAGAGATTCGGGTACTTTCTTTCCATGTCATTTCCTCCTTCAGTCTTCAGGTTTGTATTATTTTTAATTATAATAAATCGTCCAGATTCTGACAACCTTTTGACACGACATATTTTATTGTCCTTATGTGACATGCTGTTTTTCATTCCTCCCATGATCCCCGCAATGGTTTTCATGAACAAACATGTAAAACGGCAGAAAAAATGAAACGGGCTGCCATCATTTCCGATCACAGCCCGTCTCGTTCTATAGACGCCTTCCGCCAGCGTCTCCGTGCTTTTTTCACCTGTTATCCTGTTTTACCGCATCAGCATCTTTCAAATATGTCTCCAGTTCCTCTTCCTTCATATCAAGGCGTCTCGCAGCCTCCGAAACCGTAAAAATTCCATCTCTTATCAAATCAATATACGCTTTGATTTCACCTTCCGCGAAACCACTGCGCTTTCCCTCTGCAAAGCCGCTGCGTTCACCTTCCGCATATCCGCCTTTCCAGATCGTCTTCGCCTCATATTCCAGAATTTCTCCACCCATAGCGGACGTCACTCCTCTCCTGACTTTCTCGTACTTTTCCGCTATCTTCTCCGCCACTTCCTTCATCATCGCCATAAGAGACTGCCTTACAAATTCACTGATCTCCCCCTTCTGCACCAGTTCTGACAGCCGCCGGCAGATCCCGGCAGTCTCTTCCTGCAGTTTCAGAAGATATTCCTCATTCTTTTCGTAATCCCCAAAATGCTTTTCATGGACAAAGATGTAAAACGGCAGCAAAAACAGCAGCTTTTTCTCAAAGATTTCCTCTATCGTATATTTTTGTGTCTTCATCACCGGGATTCCATAGGAGACATTTCCTCCCGGCGTCCGGATTTCCACTATCATTTCCTCCGGCGTATTCCGTGTATGGCGGAGGTACAGCACTGCTGACTTGGGGAATGTGACAATGAACCTCTCTCCGTCCACCTCTCCCTCATCCAGTGCGATCTGCGCGTCATATTCAAACATGCGCATTATCATGCTGCTGTCCGCCGTACTCTGACATTCAATATGGTAGTTCTTATTCACCTTTCCGCATATCCGAAAACTGGTATCTGTGATCTTCTCTTTTGTATTTCCCTCCGGCTGCAGAACGTAGTGTTCATTGTGCAGGAACATAATTTCCTCATCTCCGGAATAGTCTTCCCCGAACACTTCGTTCACAACCGGTATAATCAGTCTGGTACAATCATGCAGCATCGTTCCAAATACGTTATCATATACCGTATTTTCCACTTTGTTCCCCATCCGTACCTCTTCCTGGATGCAGCTGCCGGAAAACGGAAAAACACTGCCAGCGGAAAGCATATAACAGAATTCTCATCTGTTATATGCGGGATTATAGCAGAATTTCACAAAAAAATCTATCCCATTCTCTTTTTCTTCGTACTTTTCAGAATTTACAACATTCAAAAATTCAGACGCAATCATCAGCACTGCATGGAATTTAAAAAATCCAAATACACGGCCGAAAAAAATTCTGCCAGGTCTCGCCGGCCTGGCAGAATTATCTCTTTATTTTATCCCTGCCGTCTGCTCTCCGCCCGCGCGGCGGCACGCTCCGACATTTATTTCACTACAAAATTCACAATCTTATTGGGTACATAGATCTCCTTCACGATCTTCTTCTCCCCGATGGCCTTCTGCACCTTCTCATCCCCTCTGGCGATCTCCAGAACCTGCTCCTTCTCCGCATCCGTAGGAATGACAATGGTTCCCTTCAGCTTCCCGTTCACCTGAACGCCGATCTCCTTAGTGGCGTCCACGGTTTTGGACTCGTCGAATACCGGCCAGGACGCAAGGGACAGGAACCCTTCCCCGCCGATGGTCTCCCAGATCTCCTCGCAGAGATGAGGAGCGAAGGGGCAGAGCAGCTTGATGAGCACAGTAAGATCCTCTTTATTGATGCTGCCCGCCGCATAAACATCATTTACAAGAATCATCAGGCTGGCGATGGCCGTATTGAACTTCATGTCCTCAATATCCGCAGAGACCTTCTTAATGGTCTTATGCAGCTTGGACTGGAACTCCGGTGTGGAGGGCGCATCCGTCAGCTTATCCGTGAGAGCGGCCACACGCTCCAGGAATCTCTTGCAGCCCTTGGCGGAACTGTCGTTCCAGGGAGTGGCCACGCCATAGTCTCCCATAAACAGTACATAGGTCCTCAGCGTATCCGCGCCGTACTCATCCACGATATCCAGCGGATCGATGACATTCCCCTTGGATTTGCTCATCTTGTCCCCGTCCGGTCCCAGGATCAGACCCTGGGCGGAACGTTTGGCATAGGGCTCCGGCGTGTTCACAACGCCCAGATCGTACAGGAAACGGTGCCAGAACCTGGAATAGATCATATGTCTGGTCACATGCTCCATACCGCCGTTGTACCAGTCCACAGGCATCCAGTAGTTCAGCTTTTCCCTGTCCGCAAAAACCTCGTCGTTATTGGGGTCGATATAGCGGAGGAAGTACCAGGAGGAACCCGCCCACTGAGGCATGGTATCCGTCTCGCGCTTCGCGTCTCCGCCGCATTTCGGGCATTTGCAGTTCACGAAGGAATCGATCTTGGCCAGAGGCGACTCGCCCTCGCTGCCCGGCGCAAAATTCTCCACCTTAGGCAGACGAAGAGGAAGCTCCTCATAGGGGACGGCCACGTCGCCGCAGACGGGACAGTGCACGATGGGAATGGGCTCGCCCCAGTATCTCTGACGGTTGAAGGCCCAGTCCTTCATCTTGTACTGAACGCCGCCTTTTCCAATGCCCTTCTTCTCCAGCTCCTGGATCATCCGGGCGATGGAGTCCTTCTTATTGGTATAGCCGTTGAGGAAATCGGAATTCACCATCTCGCCGTCGCCGGTGTAGGCTTCCTTTTCAATATCTCCGCCCTTGATGACCTCGATGATATCCAGGCCGAAGACTTTGGCAAAATCATAGTCTCTCTGGTCATGAGCGGGAACGGCCATGATGGCGCCGGTACCGTAGCCCATCATTACGTAGTCGGCGATAAAGATGGGGATCTTCTTGCCGTTCACCGGGTTGATTCCCTCCAGGCCCTCCAGCTTCACGCCGGTCTTGTCCTTCACCAGCTGGGTTCTCTCAAATTCCGTCTTTTTATTACACTCGGCGCGGTACGCTTCCACCGCGTCCATGTTCTGAATCCTGTCCGCATGCTTGTCGATGAGGGGATGCTCCGGAGCGATAACCATGAAGGTCACGCCGAAAAGGGTATCCGGTCTGGTGGTGTAAATCTCCAGCTTATCCTCCACGCCGGTCACGGAGAAATCCACGAACGCGCCGGTGGATCTGCCGATCCAGTTCACCTGCTGCTGTCTGATATTCTCCGGATAGGACACGGTATCCAGACCTTCCAGGAGCTTGTCCGCGTACTGAGTGATGCGCAGATACCATACGTCCTTGGACTTCTGCACCACATCGCTGTGGCAGATGTCGCACTTTCCGCCCTGGCTGTCCTCGTTGGAGAGAACCACCTTGCAGGAGGGACAGTAATTCACCCACGCCTTATCCCGGTAAACCAGTCCCTTCTCAAACATCTTCAGGAAGATCCACTGGGTCCATTTATAATATTTTTCATCTGTGGTATCGATCACTCTGTCCCAGTCAAAGGAAAAACCAACTCGTTTCAGCTGATTGGAAAACTTCTCAATATTTTCATCGGTAATGATTCTGGGATGGGTCGCTGTCTTGATGGCGTAATTCTCCGTGGGCAGGCCAAAGGCGTCGAAGCCGATGGGGAACAGCACGTTATAGCCTTCCATCCGGCGCTTTCTGGACACTACCTCGATGCTGGAGTACGCTTTGATATGGCCCACGTGCATACCCGCTCCGCTGGGATAGGGGAACTCCACCAGTCCGTAAAATTTCGGCTTATCCAGGCCGTCCACAGCGCGGAAGATTTTTTCATCCTCCCACTTTCTCTGCCATTTGCTTTCTATTTTCTTAAAATTGTGTTTCATCTCTGACCTCCGTCATTTTTGAATGATCTGTTCCTTTACCTCTTTACCATTCTAACTATCCTATTATCTTACACTCCCGGGCAAAAATCAACCTAAAAATACCAAACTTTCCGAAAATCCGGGCCGTACAACATATTCTTAACATATTGTCAATCCCACTTTCCTATGCTAAAATAAATGTCATAATTTGACGAATTCTGGAGCAGTATATGGAAAAAAATACAACAGCCCGCCGAAGTATAAAAAGAACAGCATCCAAAAGAAAGACAATCTCCCCGGGAAAATGGATCGTTTTCGCCGCCGTCGCCGTCGTTCTGACAGCGGTTGTCTTTGCCGCCGTACATTTTTCGGGACGCCGTTCCTCCGGCAGCGATACCCAGGAGGGGATCCTCCATCTGAAGGAACTGGAGGCCAAAGACATGGCGGCCATCGAGCAGGAGATCAAACAGCACAAACAGGCCGCCCGGGCCCGGGCTCTGGAGGAGGGCACCCTGTCCGTATGGGCCCAGTTCAGCGATTACGCGATTTTCGGCGATTCCCGGACTGTGGGCTTCTACTTCTATGAATTCCTGGATCAGCAGCGGGTGCTGGCGGACGGAGGCCTTACCATCGCCGATCTCTCCACCTATATGGACCAGCTCAAACTGCTGAACCCCTCCGCTCTGTTTCTCTGCACGGGACTGAACGACGTAAGCATCGGATACTGGAACACTCCCGAGGAATATGTAGCGGCCTACGAGGAGCTGATGCAGCAGCTCATGAGCGAGCTTCCCGATACTCACATTTACATTAATTCCATTTTCCCCGCGCTGGATCCCGCCTTCGAGCAGTCCAGCGCATGGCGGAACATTCCTGATTACAATGCGGCTGTGAAGGCCTGGTGCGAAGAAAAGGGATATTCCTACATCGACAATACCCCTGTGTTCGAGGAGCACCAGGATCTGTACGACCCGGACGGAATCCATTTCCAGAAGGAATTTTATGAGTACTGGGCGATCAACATGCTTGCCGGAATGGAGATATGATGGAACAGTTAAAAAAAGGAATTATCGCGGTAAAATATATCCTGCTGGTTCTGCTGCTGATCTTTATCGCCAGTCTTTTAAGCAGCGGCAGCATCAGCAGAGCCTCCATAGAACAGGTGTCCGAAAACGTGGCCCGGTCCCTGGAAATGGGCAGTCTGTCCCCCGCCGACAACCGTATGGTAAAACGGCTGTACGGAATCAACGCCAACGATTACGAAGGGGTGTCCCTGTATGTCTCCGATTCCAACATGAAGGTGGAGGAAATCCTGATCGTCAGGCTCAGAGATACGGAACAGTCCAAAGATGTGGAAGCGGCAGTCCAGAAGCGCCTGGACCGGCAGCTGGAGAGCTTCGAGGGCTACGGCCCGGAGCAGTGCAGGCTTCTGGAGGACCACATCCTGGATGTGCAGGGCAATTACATCCTCTATGTCGTACATAAAGACGCAAAAGCGGCGGACAAAGCTTTTCAGAAAAGTCTGTAAGCGAACGCCCGGCAGATCCGCCCGGCGCCCGGAAAACAAACCAGCAAAACATCCACAGAGCAGAGGAACTCCGTCATGATATTCAGCAGCGTATTTTTTATATTTGTATTTTTGCCGATCGTACTCCTGGTATACTTCCTGGTACCCCGGAAATTGAAAAATCTTGTGATTCTTCTGTTCAGTCTGGTGTTTTATGCCTGGGGCGAACCTGTCTATATCGTACTGATGCTTTTCAGCATTCTGTACAACTACGTGGCGGGAATCGAAATCGACTATCACCGCTCCCGCGGCATGGACGGCAGAGCCCGCTTCACCTTCTGGATGGCTGTGGCGGTCAATCTGGGCATTCTGGGATTTTTCAAATACTACGGTTTTCTTCTGGAAAATCTTAACGCCATCCTGCCGGCGGAAATCCCGTTCCGGGCCCTGTCCCTTCCCATCGGTATCTCCTTCTATACCTTCCAGACCCTTTCCTACGTCATCGACGTTTATCTGGACAAAGTAGAGGTACAGCGGAACATCATCAGTTTCGGAACCTATATTTCCATGTTTCCCCAGCTCATCGCAGGCCCCATTGTGCGGTACGCCGATGTGGAAGCGCAGCTGAAAAACCGCCGGGTAACCCTGGCCAGGTTCGGCGACGGAACCGCCTGGTTCCTCCGGGGCCTGGGCAAAAAGGTCCTCCTGGCCAACAATATCGGCATGGCCTACGACGCCATTGCGGCTCTGCCCTCCGGACAGCTGTCCGTTCTCACCGCGTGGATCGGCTGCGCCGCCTACACCTTCCAGATCTATTTTGATTTCAGCGGCTACTCGGACATGGCCATCGGCCTGGGAAAAATGTTCGGCTTTGAATTCATGAAAAACTTTCAGTACCCCTATACCTCCGCCAGCATCACGGAATTCTGGCGAAGATGGCATATTTCCCTGGGCTCCTGGTTCCGGGAATACGTATACATTCCCCTGGGAGGAAACCGGGTAAGCACGGCGAAGCATATCCGCAACATCATGGTGGTATGGATGCTCACCGGACTGTGGCACGGAGCCGCATGGAACTTTATCTTCTGGGGACTTTACTACGGCGTGCTCCTGCTGATCGAAAAATATGCCCTGAAAAATATCCTGGACAGACTGCCTGCCTTCGTGTGCCGGATCTACACCATGTTTTTCGTGATGATCGGCTGGGTATTCTTTTTCTCCCCCGGCATGGGCAGCGCCCTGCGGTATCTGGGAGCCATGTTCGGCATAGGAGGGGGCGGGTTCCTGAACGGAACCACCGTGTATTACTTCCGCAATTATTTTTTGTTGTTTATTGTTCTGATTTTATGTTCCGGATCATATATTTATAAAAAGTTCCTTCAGATTTCCTTCGGAGGAAAACGGGAACACAAGGTCCTCGTACTGACCGCGTACCTTCTGATCTTTCTTCTGTCCGCGGCATACCTGGTCAACGCTACATACAATCCGTTTTTGTACTTCAGATTCTGAGTGAGGCAAAAAACAAATGGCAACAAGAAGGGAAAATCAAGAAAAAATAGACCGCAGAACCATGCGCCGCCGTCTTCTGGCCAGGAGACGCGCGGAGGCCTGCCGATGGCTGGCGGGGATCTTTGTCCTGCTGCTGGCGGCGGCCGGGATCCTGAACATCGTCACAAAGGACAGGGAGTTTTCAGATTCAGAAAACAGAATGCTTGCCGCCTTCCCGGAATTTACCTGGGAATCCGTGAAAAGCGGAAAATACATGAGCGAATTCGAGAGCTACGTCGCCGACCAGTTCTTCCTGCGGGACCAGTGGATCACACTGAAGCTCTATGAGGATATCCTCCTCGGCAAACGGGAATCCAACGGCGTTTACCTGGGGAAGGACGGCTATCTTATGGAGGTCCCCGACGAACCGGACCAGGAAAACCTTCGGAAAAATCTCAGCAGCATGGCCGCGTTTGCCGAAAGGCATCCCGAAGTGCCCGTTTACGTCAGCCTGGCTCCCAACGCCTTTTCCATCCTGAAGGAGAAGCTGCCCGAAGGAGCTCCCGTACGGGATCAGGCTGCCGATATTGCCGATATCCGTACGGCTCTGGGGGACGGAATCCGGTACATCGATCTGACGGACGCGCTCCGGGAACACCATGAGGAATACATTTACTATAAGACGGATCACCACTGGACAAGCCTGGGAGCCCGCTACGCCTTCTCCAGACTGGCGGAGGATATGGAGCTGGGCGAGACTGAAACGGATTATACCGTTTATACTGTGGCAGACGATTTCCAGGGAACCCTGGCCTCCCAGAGCGGTTACCACAAATCCCGGGATACCGTCCAGATCTATGAGCCTGCCGGCGGGGAAACGGATTACATCGTGCTTTACGCGGAGGAGGGCAAAAAGACCACCTCCATCTATGACAGCGCCAGCCTGGAGGAGAAAGACAAATACACCGTATTTTTCGGGGGCAATCACTCCCGGGTGGATATCAATACCACAGGAACACAGGACAGAAATCTTCTCCTGTTCAAGGATTCCTACGCGAACTGTATGGTCCAGTTTCTGCTTCCTTATTTTCAGAATATCATTATGGTGGATCCCCGGTATTTTTACGACAACGTGGATAATATCATGGAAAGCCAGGGAATCACAGACGTGCTGTTCCTCTACAATCTCAATACCTTCGTATGCGACAATTCCATCGCGGATGTGCTGGCGGAGGAGGAATCTACCTGAACCATTTTTTCTTCACAAATATCCAGATCTCCGCTGCCACCGCCAGCGCGCAGATCACGCACACAGCCCCATATCCATGGGGCTGCTTCAGTTCCGGCATATTCTCAAAATTCATCCCGTACCACCCTGTCACCAGAGTGAGGGGCATGAAGATCGTCGTCACCACAGTCAGAAATTTCATGATCTCATTCTGGCGGAGCTCCAGCTGAGTCTGATGCATTTCCTGCAGCTGCAGGGAATACTCCTTCAGCATCAGCACCGTGTCGGACAGCCGCCGTGCTTTGCCCTCATACAGGCCGAACATGGCCGCTTCCCTCTCCCGGCCCAGCTCCGTCTCATACTGTCTGAGAACCTCTCCCACCTCGGAAAGCTGCTGGTAATGGATCCCCAGAGAAGACAGTTCCCTTCTGACGTTAAAAATCCTTCTGTCAAAATCCTGCTCCCTTCCGTCCATCAGCTGCTCCTCCAGCTTCGTGAGATTGTCCTCATAGTCCTGAAGAAACAGGCTGTCGTCCGCCAACAAAAATTCCAGGAGATGATAAAACAGCATACCCGGTGAGGACAGTTCCGCTCCATCCGTCATCGAAAGCCGGTCCAGCACATGTCTCACGAACTCATAGTCGTCCGCGAAGACCACTTTGTTCTCCGTCACGCAGAAGGCAAAAAAGCATTCCGTCCCGGGCGTCTTTTTTTCCGGCGGCATGACGAAGGTCCCCGCCGCACAGCCATTCAGCTTTTCCGCCCGGCAGAACCGGATCCGTCTCTGTCTTTTCTCCACAAAAAGTCTCCGATACGCCTGGGGATACCGCTCCGCCAGCTCATCCATGGACAAAATCTCCGCCGGACAGATTTTCGGAGAAGTCTCTCCCTCCTTTTGCGGATTTTTCTTTATGCTCCATCGATATTCCATAACACGCTCACCGCTCCCGGAGAATCGTCACGATTGCTCCCTGTTTGTCAGATTCCGTTTCTGCAAGAACATGAAGTTCTGTTTCTGTTCATTCCTCATGTCTCCTCTTTACAGTCTTTCATATATAAACAAAAAACATTCCCCTGAAAATTCTTTTACAAACCAAAAAATCCTTGTACTTTTTTCGTTTATCATATAATATAGAGCGGAAAGAAATCACAGAGCCGCAGCGCGGATCTCTGTTTTCGCCCATAAGCAGCGGGTGGCCGTCAGGTCATGAGCGCTGCGGGAGGCGTTCCCGCTTCTCATCGTGTAACTGGAAAAGGAGGAAATCAACATGCCACAGAGAACAGACATTCATAAAGTACTCATTATCGGTTCAGGACCCATCATCATCGGTCAGGCCTGCGAATTCGACTATTCCGGCACCCAGGCCTGCAAAGCGCTGAAAAAACTGGGATACGAAATCGTTCTGGTGAATTCCAATCCTGCCACCATCATGACAGACCCGGAAATCGCCGACGTCACCTACATTGAGCCCTTAAACGTGGAACGTCTGGAACAGATCATCAGGAAGGAACGCCCGGACGCCCTTCTCCCCAACCTGGGAGGACAGTCCGGCCTGAATCTCTGCGCGGAGCTGAACAAGGCAGGGATCCTGGATAAATATCATGTAAAGGTTATCGGCGTGCAGGTGGACGCCATCGAGCGCGGCGAGGACCGTATCGAATTCAAGCATGCCATGAACGCCCTGGGCATTGAAATGGCCAGAAGCGAAGTCGCCTACAGCGTGGAGGAGGCCCTCGCCATCGCGGATCAGCTGGGATACCCGGTGGTTCTCCGTCCCGCCTACACCATGGGCGGCGCCGGCGGCGGTCTGGTATATAACCGGGAAGAGCTGAAGGTGGTATGCGCCAGAGGTCTTCAGGCCAGCCTGGTGGGACAGGTTCTGGTGGAGGAATCCGTCATCGGCTGGGAGGAGCTGGAGCTGGAGGTGGTCCGGGACGCGGACAACAACATGATCACCGTGTGCTTCATCGAGAACATCGACCCCATGGGCGTCCACACGGGAGACTCCTTCTGCGCCGCGCCCATGCTCACCATCTCTGAGGAGGTTCAGAAACGGCTTCAGGAGCAGGCCTACCGGATCGTGGAGTCCGTGCAGGTCATCGGCGGCACCAACGTGCAGTTTGCCCATGACCCGGTAACCGACCGGATCGTTGTCATTGAGATCAACCCCCGTACCTCCCGTTCCTCCGCACTGGCCTCCAAGGCTACCGGCTTCCCCATCGCCCTGGTGTCCGCCATGCTTGCCACCGGACTGACCTTAAAGGACATTCCCTGCGGCAAATACGGGACTCTGGACAAATACGTCCCCGACGGAGATTACGTGGTGATCAAATTTGCCCGCTGGGCCTTCGAAAAATTCAAGGGCGTGGAGGACAAGCTGGGAACCCAGATGCGGGCCGTGGGCGAAGTGATGAGCATCGGAAAAACCTACAAGGAGGCTTTCCAGAAAGCCATCCGGAGCCTGGAAACCGGCCGCTACGGACTGGGCCATGCGAAAAATTACGACACTCTGCCGAAGGAGGAGCTCTTAAAGCGCCTCATCACCCCCTCCAGCGACCGGCACTTCATTATGTATGAGGCCCTTCGAAAAGGAGCCTCCGTGGAGGAAATCTACGAAATCACCAGGGTGAAGCGTTACTTTATCCGGCAGATGAAGGAGTTTGTGGAGGAGGAGGAAAGCCTCCTGAAGTCCAAAGGCTCCCTGCCCTCGGATGAACAGCTCATCGCGGCGAAAAAGGACGGCTTCTCCGACAAATATTTAAGCCAGCTTCTGGATGTTCCCGAGGAGGACATCCGCAGGCACAGGATCGATCTGGGTGTGGAGGAAACCTGGGAGGGCGTGCATGTAAGCGGTACGCAGGACAGCGCCTACTACTTCTCCACCTACAACGCCCCGGACAAAAATCCCATCCGCAATGATCGTCCCAAGATCATGATCCTGGGAGGCGGCCCCAACCGGATCGGCCAGGGCATCGAGTTTGACTACTGCTGCGTACACGCCTCTCTGGCCCTGAAAAAGCTGGGCTTCGAGACCATTATCGTCAACTGCAACCCGGAGACCGTGTCCACGGACTACGATACCTCCGATAAACTGTATTTCGAGCCGCTGACTCTGGAGGATGTGCTGAGCATCTATAAAAAAGAGCAGCCTGTGGGCGTGATCGCTCAGTTCGGCGGACAGACTCCTCTGAATCTGGCTGCCGATCTGGAGAAAAACGGCGTGAAGATTCTGGGAACCTCTCCCGCGGTGATCGACCTGGCAGAGGACAGAGATCAGTTCCGCGCCATGATGGAAAAGCTGGGCATTCCCATGCCGGAATCCGGTATGGCTACCACAGTGGAGGAGGCTACCGCCATCGCGGAGAGCATCGGTTATCCCGTTATGGTTCGTCCCTCCTACGTACTGGGCGGCCGCGGAATGGAAGTGGTTTATGACAGGGAGAGCATGACGGAGTACATGAACGCCGCCGTAGGCGTGACGCCCGACCGTCCCATCCTCATCGACCGTTTCCTGAATCACGCCATGGAATGCGAAGCCGACGCCATCAGCGACGGCACCTGCGCCTTCGTCCCCGCTGTGATGGAACATATTGAGCTGGCAGGCGTGCATTCCGGAGACTCCGCATGCATCATTCCCTCCGTGCATATCTCGGAGAAAAATGTGGAGACCATCAAGGAATATACACGGAAGATCGCGGAGGAAATGAATGTCAGGGGCCTTATGAACATGCAGTACGCCATCGAGAAGGATAAGGTGTATGTGCTGGAGGCCAATCCCAGAGCGTCCCGTACCGTGCCGCTGGTATCCAAGGTGTGCAACATCCGCATGGTGCCCATCGCTACGGAAATCATCACCTCCGAGCTGACCGGACGTCCCTCCCCCGTTCCCGCGCTGAAGGAGCAGGTGATTCCCAACTACGGCGTAAAGGAAGCTGTATTCCCCTTCAATATGTTCCCGGAGGTAGACCCCATCCTCGGACCGGAAATGCGCTCCACAGGAGAGGTTCTGGGCCTTTCCCGCTCCTACGGCGAAGCCTTTTACAAGGCGCAGGAGGCTACTCAGCTGAAGCTGCCTCTGGAGGGCACGGTGCTCATCTCCGTGAACCGCAAGGACAAGGCGGAGGTAGTGGATGTAGCCAGAAGCTTCCACGAGGACGGCTTCCGCATCCTGGCCACGGGAAATACCTGTGATCTCATCCAGGCAGCCGGCATCCCTGTGGAAAGGGTGAAGAAGCTGTATGAGGGCCGGCCCAACATCCTGGACATGATCACCAACGGCAAGATCGACCTGATCGTAAACTCCCCGGTGGGCAAGGACAGCGTGCACGACGACAGCTACCTGAGGAAGGCCGCCATCAAGGCGAAGATCCCCTACATGACCACCATCGCCGCGGCCATGGCCACGGCCAGCGGCATCAAATATATCAAAACCCATGGAAACGGTGAAGTGAAATCCCTTCAGGAGCTTCACAGCGAAATTCATGACAAATAAAAAAGAATCCCGCCTGCGGGATTCTCCGCCTGCGGCGGGTCGCCTCAGCGACATCTTCCAATCCGCCGCAGTGCGATCCCGCGGAGCGTTTTTTATGCCATAGGAAATTCGGCGGAATTTCCTATGGCATAAAAAAATGCCTTCTCCTCTCGCGCATGAGAGGGGAAGGCATTCACTTTTCCGTCATCAGAATTTATAAACCTCGACAGGATCTGAAAAGGAACAGATCTTCGCGGTGACATTTTTCAGATAGAATACCTCCGTATTCCCGTCGCCGGCCTTGTACATTCTCTGAAGGGAGGGATAGTACTCCAGCATATGCTCCTGAGCCTCGATCCGCTCATCCAGCACTGCCTCCGCTTCCAGACGGATCCATTTTCCGTGAGCCATGCCGCTGATCTCAATTTTCGGATTTTCCTTCATCTGTCGGGAAACGTCCTTCACCTTGCCGGTCTGGATATAAAGCTTTCCTTCAAAGCAGTCGATGGTTCCGAAGGGACGCACCCGCGGCTGATCGCCTTCCATGGTAGCCAGGTAATAGGTGCCGCAGGCCTTCAAAAATTCAAATACTTCGTTCATAGTACTCTCCTCCTTCTGATTTTTTTCAATTATACCTCTTTTTTCTTAATTTGTATACTATTACTCTAATTTTATCTGTCTTCATTTCTTTGTTGCTTTTTCGGCTTTTTTCATTTCAAACTCCCATATCCGTTTTTCTTTGTCTGTTTTTGTATTGACTTTCTCCCTGTTGTTTTTCTTTCTCCGTTTTTTCTCTGTATCATCTTTCTCCATACTGCTTTTCTTCTTTCGGTTTCTCTTTACATTGCTGTCTCTATACCGCTTTTCTTCTTTTGGTTTCTCTTTGCATTGTCCGCCTCTATACCGTTTTTTCTTCCGATTTTTATTTGCCGTGGAGCTTTATCTTCTCTTCCTCCTTTTTTCCTTCCGGAACTGTCGGATCTGCTGCCGGATCTCAGTATAATCCCGCTCAAACAGCTCCTGGCTGATCTGAGGACCCAGAATCTCCCAGGGAACCATATCCAGAATCTTCTTTATGACAAAGGCCTTGCTCTTCCCTTCGTATTTCGCCATGCCGTTCAGTTCCTGAATATGAGCCAGCTCCGGCCGCCAGAGGATTTCCATCTTTTTCTCCCAGTTCACGCCGGGATTTTTCTCCGGCTCCCGGATCACATAAAAATCCATCTTTCCCTCAATCAGCTCCGCAGACAGGATTCCCCACCACCCGGGAACCCTCTCCCGGATATGCGCGGCATGGGTGGAACCGACCACCACAAAATTGTAGTCAAAATACCGGTCATAATCCTGAATCTGCCCCGCAAGCCTGGCATAGGTGTCGGCGTCGCTCTTAATCTCGATTCCCGCCACCGCGGAGGGCAGAACCATCATCACGTCCGCCCTGGATCTGCCCAGCTGTTTCTCTTCTATAATCCGTACTTTCCCGTAAGCCTCCTCCAGAAATTCAAAAAGCGGCTCACGGATGTCCTTGTCATGCAGTACACACATGGGAAAGATACCCCTTTTATAAAAAATTGCGCAAATAAATCTGGCACAAACAGATTATAACAAACATTTCGTGAAAAAAACAGATGCATTTCCTGTGAAATACTGTTATGATAAATAAAGACTGCCGCCGGGCGGCGGCAAAGAAAGGAAATCCAGAACAACAGGAGGAAAATCAGTCATGAGCGATTATACCATCAATACAAAATGCGTCCAGTCCGGCTATACCCCCGGAAACGGAGACCCCCGGCAGATCCCCATTATTCAGTCCACCACCTTCAAATACGCCACCAGCGAGGATATGGGCAAACTTTTTGACCTGGAGGCCCCCGGATATTTTTATTCCAGGCTCCAGAACCCCACCAACGATTACGTGGCCGCGAAGATCGCGGACCTGGAGGGCGGAACAGCCGCCATGCTCACCGGCTCCGGACAGGCCGCCAATTTCTTTGCCCTGTTCAATATCTGCGAATGCGGAAGCCACATCGTATCCTCCTCCTCCATCTACGGAGGAACCTACAACCTGATGTCCGTAACCATGGCCAAGATGGGCATCCAGGTAACCTTCATCTCCCCCGACTGTACGGAAGAAGAGCTGAACGCCGCATTCCGGGAAAACACCAGAGCCGTGTTCGGGGAAACCATCGCCAATCCTGCCCTTACCGTACTGGATATTGAAAAATTCGCGAAGGCCGCCCATGCTCACGGAGTGCCCCTGATCGTGGACAACACCTTCCCCACTCCCGTGAACTGCCGTCCCATCCAGTGGGGCACCGACATTGTCACGCACTCCACCACGAAATACATGGACGGACACGGAGCCGCTGTGGGCGGAGCCATCGTGGATTCCGGAAAGTTCGACTGGATGGCACACAAGGAGAAATTCCCGGGACTGTGCACGCCGGACGAATCCTACCACGGCATCACCTACGCGGAAAAATTCGGCAAAGAAGGCGCGTTTATCACCAAATGCACCTCCCAGCTGATGCGTGACCTGGGCTCCGTACAGTCCCCCCAGAGCGCCTTTATTCTGAATCTCGGCCTGGAATCCCTGCACGTGAGAATGGCCCGCCATGTGGAAAACGGACAGGCCGTAGCGGAGTTTCTGCAGAATCATCCGAAGGTTTCCTATGTGAATTATTCCGGACTTCCCGGCAACGCCTACTACGAAATCGCGCAGAAATATATGCCCAACGGAGGCTGCGGCGTGGTCTCCTTCGAACTGAAGGGCGGACGGCAGGCTGCGGAGATTTTCATGAAGAATCTGAAGCTTGCCGCCATCGAAACACACGTAGCGGACGCAAGGACCTGCTGTCTGAATCCCGCCACCTCCACCCATCGTCAGATGAACGAGGAACAGCTCATCGCAGCGGGCGTACCGGCCGGCCTGGTACGTATGTCCTGCGGTCTGGAGGACAAGAAGGACCTCATCGCCGACCTGACTCAGGCGCTGGAGGCTATCTGAAAATTATGAGCGGTCAAAGGGCATTTCTTCAGATTTGGCCATCTTTTACGAAAAACTGTCTCCCCTCAGGAACGAGGGGAGACAGTTTTTAGTTCATCCAGCCTTCGATAAAACATTTCTTTCCACTGAGGAGCTTCCTGAAAAACTTCCTCCCGCACCTCTCTGATCTGACGCAATCCAATATGTTCCACAGCCTCTCTCGCCGCTTCTCTCTGGGTCATCTTCTCAGGACAGACGGTCAGACAGTTCGCTCCGTCCAGAGTATCATAGCTGTAAAAGCTCTGATTGAAATCCATAATCGGATATAAGGAAAGATATTTATTCGTTTCATTATCAATGAGAAATCCCCAGTTCTCCGGGTGCCGGTCCGTATTTCCCACCAGATAATCTATAATATTCATGCCGTAATAGGTCACCGGATCTGTCCTGAGACATTCTTCCATCGTATTCAGTTCATGATTGCAGGCATAGATATCAAAGGCCATTTTGGAAACCATGGAATACCTTCTGGAAGTGATTATCCGGCTTTTGGTCACTCTTTCTCCTGCATAATCATCCTCTTCATAGACTACCTGCTTAAAGTCAAAGCAGCAGCTGATTCTGCTGGCTGTCAGTTCACGCCTCACAGCATCCTCTCCCCCGTTTTTCAGCAGAAGAAAGCTTCCGTTCCTCCGTATCCAGGCCTTGGGAAAACACCCCTTCGTAGACAGATCGGGAGCAAGCTCCTGACTGGTAACCGTCATCTGTCTTCCTCTCAGCGACAGCTCCACAATAGCCTCATTTAACGGATCCTCATACAGATTAATTTGATCAAAAGAAATATCCTCCCCTTTGATTCTGACCCAGTAAATATCTGTCAGGGAGACGCAGTGATACGACAGGGAGATCGCCGCTCTGTCCCTGTCTGTAACCGCCTGGGCCATTCCGATGCTGTTTAAGATTTCTTTTGCGTGTTTTCTGTCGAGAGACAATACCCGGGAGGAACACCAGTGATAAAAATTCTCCAGATTGTTAATCTGAACATCAAAATCATGTTCCTCCTCCAGATAAAGATCATATGGAAAAAGCTGTTCATTCCGTATAACCGCTTCCCCTCTGGTGGTAATCTCCGCAACGGTCACGGATCCGTGCATAATCTCGTAAGTGATGATCTCTTTTCTTCTATTGTGAATATTTCTGCTAAAACCATCATCTCCAGCTCTCATCATCAGCCCCCCTGGAACGCCGTTCTTATCCTCAGAAACTGCGGCAAAAAATCTGCAGCAATTCCGGTACCCCTATTATATCTCGAAATGGTTTACACAACAACGGTTGTTTCTCATATTGGTCATATCCTCCATATAATGGTTAATTTCCAAAATTTCCAAAATAATCGTCAAAAAAATTTTACGCATATTGACAGGCAACCCCGCATATACTACTATAAATTTACCAACAGTAAGTCCTATGTCAGTGCCGTTCTCGAGGTAAGCGTCATATGTTGGCGCCACTATTAGGCAATTGGTAAATTGGAAAATCAGGTCAACCATATGGTTGGCCTTTTCCTTTGCTTAGAACACCAGAACCTCCTGGAATCATAAATGGACTCCTTCGTCTCATTCCCACACCGGTTCGCCCGGTCAAACCCTATAATTACAGCAATGGCCCGTCAATCTTCTCCATGGACTTCTCTTTGTCCGTCTTGATGTTCCTGGCCGGATCCGTCCGATCGTCCGCCTCACCCGCAGCAAAACCGACAATATCACAATCAACCTGTCCATCTTCATAACTTTTCCTGCTCCATTCCTATCATAACAGACTTAACACGACAACTACATGTCATGTTTATGATGTCAGAGGGAAAAGATGCTCTATGTTTTCCCCCAAGCTTAATTGTAAAAATGAAAAAGAAATGATAGAATATGGCTATCGGTAACCGTTCAAACCAGTCTGAACGGCTTCGGCTGCCTGCCAAATCAAAAAAGGAGGATCAGAAAATGTCATTCATTGAAGAACGAAACCAGAAGGCACAGGAAACTCTCCGAAAAGCCTTTCAGAAACGAAACATGGAAATGCACTACTGCAGCACGGCTGCCCAGGCCAAAGAAACCATCCTTTCCCTTATACCGGAAGGCTCCTCCGTCACCTGGGGCGGCACGGAATCCATGAAGGAAGCCGGCGTGCTGGACGCATTGTATCAGAAGAATTACACGATTATCAACCGCGCGGACGCAAAAACCCCGGAAGAATCCAGGGCTTTATACGGCAAAATGGTCTGCTGCGATTATTTTCTCACCAGCACCAACGCCTTTACGGTAAACGGTGAGCTGGTGAACGTGGACGGCGCCAGCAACCGCGTGGCATGTATCGCTCACGGACCGCAGCACGTCATTGTCCTCGCCAGTATGGACAAGCTGTGCGCGTCTGTTCCGGACGCTTATGACAGGATACGGGCCCTCGCTTCCCCGCCAAACGCTCTTCGCGTAGGCGCGAACACCCCCTGCGCAAAAACCGGCGTCTGCGGCGACTGTCTGAGTCCCGACTGCATCTGCTGCCAGATCCTCGTCACCAGGTATTCCAGGGTTCCCGGGCGTATTCAAATCGTGCTGTGCGGAGAAAAGCTGGGCTTCTGATCCCGTTTCCCCGGCAAGCGTCATGTGTTGGCGTCACTGTCTGGTAATTGGTAAATCGGAAAATCAGGTCAGCTATATGGCTGACATCAGACTATAGAGAAAGCTGGTAGCGCAGATTGACTTCGGCACCAGCCTTCTCTGCAGTCTGAGGCTCGGAAGAATCTTTACAGGTTTATGTACCCTGCCTACAAACCCGCAAAATCCAGAAACAGCAGCCGTGTTTTTTCCTCGCTGTCAGAAAATTCATTTTTATGCTCTTTCCTGCCCCTCAATCCCTTGAGTTGTTTCAGCCGTGCAGATACTTTGCGCGGTATTCCGCATTGATCTCGGAAATTTCCTTTTTTCCGTCGATGTAGTCCTGGTACATGTTATATGGATCTCCGCCGCCGAGACAGCAGGAGGAACAGTTTTCACATCCGCCGCCGCCACAGTCCATCGACCGTCGGATGATTTCTTCCCGTTCTTTTCGTGTCGTATCTTTGATTAAAATTTTCATAAACCTGTCACATAGATTGTGCTGCGGATCATGCCCATCCAGCAGGTATAGGGGATCTCGCCCGCCGCGTCCGGAGTGAAGCGGATCAGGTTGTCGCCTGGTTCCAGAGGAACGCTGAGGTTGAACCTGGGAATATAGATCTCGTGGTTGCAGCTGTTGATTCGGCTCTCCTCAGCGTGGATCGTCCACTCCACGGGGATACCCGCCCGCACAGTGATAACGGGATAGCTGCCGTAATCCAGCTCTGAGCGGATGTACTGTACGCCATCCTGAACAATCGCCACGCCATCTTCACCCGTTGCCCTTGCAGCCGGCATTCCCGCACCCGCCAGTGCCAGCCCGCCCGCCAGAGCGCTCACGCCCATCGCCAGAACCAGCGCGGCGGAAGCATAGCGCATAGGCCTGGCAAAGCGTTTATTCAGTTTACCGCTCACCAGCCCCACGCCCAGCATCAGCGGGATCGTGCCCAGGCAGAAGCAGCACATGGACAGCGCGCCCCGCCACCAGCTGCCGGCGGAAAGCGCACAGAGCTGCATCGCCTGCAATGGACCGCAGGGCATCAGGCCATTAGCCAGCCCGACGGCAAAAGAGGACTTTCCGGCAAAGCGCGCAGACAGCTGCGCACTCAAACCTTCGGGCAGACGGAACGTAAGCCTGCGCAGCCAGGTGAAGCTGCCCAGCAGGTTCAGCGCCATCAGAAGCATAAACGCCGCCGCGAAGATCTGAATTGCCGCCTTCGCCGTATTGGTGATGCTCAGCACCGTACCCAACGCACCCACGATGCCTCCGGTCAGCGTGTAGGAGCACAGGCGGCCGAGATTGTAGAGAAGATTCGCCCTCGCCGGCCTCGAGCCGCGCTGGGCTGAGGCTGCGCTCTGGGCCAGATTGATGCCGCCGCACATCGCCACGCAATGCAGCGATGTGGTCAGCCCCACAGCGAACAGTGCTCCCAGCCCCATGCCCGCGCGGGCCGTCGGAAACGCGCGCGTCCAGTCGGCAACGGCCGTCTGCGTGAACAGCAGGTAGAAAAGCCCCGCAGCTGCAAGTACCAAAAGCAGCCGAAGGACATCGCGCACCCGCTCCATGCGCTTCGAACCGCGAACCAGGCCGTAGCCCGCCTCCCTCAGCCGCGCATCGATCTCCGCCTCCCTCAGCTGTTTCTCGTCCCACAGCGCCGTCAGCGTTCCCTTTCGGAAGCTCACATCGACCTCGGAAAGCCCTGCCGCCCCCGCAAGCGCGTGCTTCACCGCCGACTCGCAGTGCGGACAGTGCATCCCCTCCACGCGCCAGGTCCTGCGAATCGCGCTCATGAAAACTTCCTCCAATTAGCGAAGGCGGAGGCGTTGGTCTTGAGTTCGGAGACAGGAATCACCACGCTGTTGTCCTCAATGGACGCTTCGCCCACAGGCAGGGGATTGCAGCCGCCGACCACCGCGCCAACCGAATCCAGACCGAACTGGTTGCCGCAGTTCTGGCAGGTCAGCAGACCGTCCGCGTACTCAAAATAGGCGTAGGGCGAGCCTGCGCAGGACTGACAGGTGTTGTACGCCAGCCGCACCTGATCTCCATCCAGCAATGCAATCAGCTGCATCGGCGCGCCGTCCTGCTCCCAGTCGACGAAGCAAGGCTGGGCGCTCAGACTGTCCAGCGGAATCTTCAGGCCGTCCGATACTGTCCCTGAAGCTGCTGCTGTTTCATTCGTTTGAGATTCCACCGAAGCCGCATTCTCCGTCGGCGAAGTCCCGGCTTTCGAAGCGGCCGATCCGCTGCCGCAGGCAGTCAGCATCACCGCAAGCGCCAGAGACGCAAACATCAAAAACAAGTTCTTTTTCATCGTTGATTCCCTCTCAATCTGCAGCCCGATTTGCGTGTACCATTTCAAGAAAATACCGATGCACGCGCATATCACCGCAAAGCTCCGGCTGCCTCATTTAACAGACAACGGTATTGTATTTCTATTTGCCTATCATGTCAATAGGTATAATAGTTTTTTTTATTGTTCTATCGTTTCAGGTGTAATAAGGATAATTCCAGGATCCGAAACGCCAGATAAAAAAAGATAAAAGAGGGGAAGCCGGCGGAAGAATTTATTGCCGCCTGCCGGCTGTTCGGGTATAATAAAGGCAAATCTGCCGGCTGTCGGCCGCGAATTGAGGAGGGATGTCATGGCCCCAGCGATTTCAATCGGAGCTCAGAGCTTCGAATTTATACGGAAAAATCACTGCTTTTTTGTAGATAAATCCTGCTTTATCAAAGAATGGTGGGAGAATACAGATGCGGTCACTCTCATCACACGCCCGCGCCGTTTTGGGAAAACCCTGAACCTGGACATGCTGAACTGCTTTTTTTCTGTAAAATACAAAGACAGGAGCGATCTGTTTGAGGGGCTTTCCATCTGGAAGGAGAACCCGTACCGGCAGCTTCAGGGCAGCTTCCCCGTCATCTTTTTAAGCTTTGCCAATATCAAGGGAAATACCTTCGAAAAAACAAAGAAAGGAATCCTGCATACCCTGTCCGGACTGTATAACACATACGGTTTTCTCAGGAACGGAGGCCATTTGAACAAAAAGGAACAGGCTTTTTTCGACTCCGTAACTCCGGATATGGCAGACGATACTGCCGTGCTGGCGCTTCAGTATCTGTCGGATTTTATGAGCCGCCATTACGGCAAAAAAGTCCTGATCTTTATGGACGAGTATGACACGCCGCTGCAGGAGGCCTATGTGTACGGATACTGGAACGAAATGGCGGACTTTATCCGCAGCCTGTTTAACTCCACCTTCAAGACTAATCTGTATATGGAGCGTGCCGTCATGACCGGCATCACGCGAATCAGCCGGGAATCTATTTTTTCGGATCTGAACAATCTGGAGATTGTGACCGCCACCTCCGAAAAATATGAAAAATGTTTTGGCTTTACCGAGGAGGAAGTTTTTCAGGCGC
This sequence comes from uncultured Lachnospiraceae bacterium, assembly GCA_947626985.1. GTDB lineage: Bacteria > Bacillota > Clostridia > Lachnospirales > Lachnospiraceae > Blautia_A. The sequence goes on from CANQUG010000004.1 coordinate 68,605, forward strand.
TGGATTCGTTCGGCCTGTCCGGAGAAAGGGAAACTGTAAAAAAGTGGTATGATGGATTTACCTTTGGAAACACAGGAGATATTTATAATCCCTGGTCCATCATTAACTATCTGGATAAAAAGAGAGTCGGAACCTACTGGGCAAACACCAGCTCCAACGCCCTGGCCGGAAAGCTGATCCGGGAGGGAAACGTTCAGACAAAGATCGTCATGGAAGAGCTTCTGGCAGGAGGGATGCTGGAAACAGAGATTGACGAAGAAATCGTTTTTGAACAGCTGCAGAAAAAGCATGGGGCCATCTGGAGCCTGCTTCTGGCAGGCGGATATCTGACAGCAAAGCAGCACCACTTTTCCCCGGAAACCGGAAAACCGGTCTGCACCCTGGCACTGACAAATCTGGAGGTGCGGATAATGTTTGAAGACATGATCCGGGACTGGTTCGCGGATGAGGACGTCCCTTACAATGAATTTCTAAAAGCGCTGCTGGCAGGAAATGTGGAATATATGAATACGTATATGAATCAGGTAGCGCAGGAGACATTCAGCACCTTTGACACCGGTAAAAAGCCCTCCTGGGAAGCCAATCCGGAGCGCTTTTACCATGGTTTTGTCCTGGGACTGATGGCGGAGCTTGGCAGGACGTACCGGATCACCTCCAACCGTGAGAGCGGCTTCGGCCGGTATGACGTAATGATGGAGCCTTATAAAAAAGACGAGCCGGCATTTATCCTGGAATTTAAGGTTCACCGGCCGGGGAGGGGAAAGACGATGGAGGATACACTGCGAGATACGCTGAAACAGATTGAGGATAAGAACTACGACAGGGAACTCCTCGCCCGCGGAATCCCCAAGGAGAATATCCGCCATTACGGTTTTGTTTTTGAGGGGAAAACAGTACTTATCGGGTAAAAGAATGTTGGATTTTCATAAAAGTGAATTCAGATTGTGTTGATAAAACTGCACATGGCGCCGGACAGAAAGCTGTCCTTTCTATAAACAAACACAGTTGGTACGAAAGCATATTTATCCGGAACAGGCAAAACGGTCAGGGCATTAATCTGACTATATAATGCGGCACAGGATTCCGGGAACATCGCAACACCAAGGCCGACGCTTACGCTGGCAAAGAAGGAGGCAATCGTTATGGAACAAAATGATAAGAGATATGAAGAATTGATTCGGGCTTTTCATCTTACATGGGATGCATTTCCTGACACGGCTCGTCTGATTGACAAGGGAAATCATGTCCTGGCAGTCAATCAGGCAGCGGCAGGTCTTACCGAAGGGCAGGTCTGTGCAAAAACAGGAGCTCCGGAAAGCCACAGGGGATGCAGAAAAGCACTGGCACTGTCTATGCGAACAACGCAGGTTGACAGACCAATCGAAAATAAACTCCGCACATGGGTTCCGTTAGAGGAATACCCGGAAGTTGTCGTACATTTTTCCGTTATGCTCCTGGAGTGTAATCAGTGACTATGAGGTACGGGAAAAGCCAGCTTGGCGTCTTTTATGTAATTTTATCTGCGGTCCTGTTCGGTATGATGCCACTACTGACAAGAATCGCTTATGCCCATGGCAGTAATGCGTATACTGTTGCTTTCGGCCGGTTCTTTTTTGGCAGCATTGTACTGGGTCTCATCTGTTCTGTTTTACCGGGCTGTTCCATAAAAATCAGGAAAGATCAATTTCTCGCTTTGCTGAAATTATCGGCTCCCTATGCTCTGATGCCCATATTGCTTTATTCTTCGTACACTTATATTGACAGCGGCATGGCGACAACTCTTCATTTTACGTATCCTGTTGCCGTCATGTTAATTATGGCAATATTTTTCAAATCACGGCCGGACGCAAAGCAGCTTATCTGCGCCATCCTTTGTGTTGGCGGCATGGCGCTGCTCTATACGCCAAACGGACAGGTCCGCGTGGGGGGAATCCTTCTGGCAGCTGCCTCAGGAATGATTTATGCGGTATATATCGTTTTGTTGGGAAAAAGTACCGTGAAAAGCCTTCACTCTCTTGTACTTGCGTTTTGGATCTCGCTGCTGTCCGCGGCAGAGATCGGGATCATTGCGCTTTTCAGCAGAAATCTCGTTTTCAGTCTTGATACGACAGGATGGGCAGCGGAAATCGGCCTTGCTCTGCTTGCCACAGTGTTTGCTCTGGTACTGTTCCAAAAGGGCGTGTTCCTCTGCGGAGAAGTAAAAGCGTCTCTGTTCAGCACATTTGAACCGCTCACGGGAATCGTAATTGGCGTGATCATCTTCCATGAGGGACTGACCGCAAAGGAACTGATTGGAATAATCGGTATACTTGCCGCGGCGGTTTTGCTCGTCATGCCAGCCAGAGAACCACAAATCGCAAAACATTAAAACGTCAGGAGGACTGCGTGGATAAATCTATCCGGCAGACCTCCTGCTATGTCTCTTTTACAGTCTATTGATTTCCGCTGTTCATACCTGCTCCCTTCCTTCCAAAAGAAAAGCACCAGCCGTTTTGACTGATGCTTATCCTTAATGATTCGTAAATCACTTTAAAAATATATCGGCGATACTGCTGATACCATATCTGGAAGCAAGTTCCCGTAATCCATCTTTTATTTCATCCCTGCTGAAATCGTTTGTCTCTAAAAACTCATCAGACTTGTCATTCAGATAAGAATAAAATAACAATGCCGCTTCCAGGTCTTTGTAATCTCTATTCTCCGTAATTTCAAAGACCGCGTTCTCTGCTTCGTTGATTTTCCCTTCATCCGCCAGGTCCAGCAAAGTTTTCAGCACTGCCTTCTCCTCTGAATCTTCCAGCTGTTCCTCCGCAGGAGATTCCGTATCAATATGGAATATCAGTTTCAGGACAGCCCTGACCATTTCTTTAATGAGCCGCATGATATAATCACGCTCATACATTTCTTTAATCCTCCTTTCTGCGTTTTATCAGCAGAAAGGCTTAATGATCCATGCGGACTTTTAATGTGACAATCGTATCCTCTCCGGGAAGATGAATCATGTAACCAATAAGGACTGCACAGGCAATACCGATCCAGACCTCAAACCAGATATTATAATAAAACGGCCCCCTGACCGAATGTTTTATTTCTGACAAACGCCTTTCTTCCGTCTTCTCCCCATCCCGGTCCTCTGTCACTGCGGATGACTTTACCTCTCCAAACAATCCCAGGATATTTATCATCCCGCACGGAAGAACCGTGACTGATACTGAAACCATAAAAAGAAAGATCAGAAACCGCTGCAGAATTTGCTTCTTTCTGTTCATTTCCAGCTTCCCTTCTCTATTTTCCAGCCAAATAACTATTTACAGGCGGACAGCCATCATTCCAATTCTTACACAATCCGCATACCATTTTTCATTTATCAGCAAATCATTCTTCAATTTCTTTACCCGCCTGCTCTATAATTGATTCGCTCATACCCTGACCGTACGATTTTCAAAAACATCTTTAGCAAATACAGCATCAGCGGGTTCGGGAAGGACAAAATTATTTATATGATGCCTCCTCCCAGGATACCGTTTCTCTTATTCTACCACATACGCCATTATCTGTCATCTCAAAAATCATTCAGCCGCTTTACCCTGTCATACACCGTCTGCATAAATTCCTCTTCAGACAGACTCGGATCCCTCGTCCCCAGGATCAGCTCGCAGGGCAGCTTTCCGCACTCGCCACAGGAAGGAAAGCCATTTTGAATCCTGCAGCAGGCATAAACAGCACATTCATTTTCCTCTGTTTTTTCCTGCTCAGGCTTCCCAGTACAATCTGATAGGACTTATCCAGCAGGTCTTTCAGGAATTCATCCGGCACCCTGCCATCCGCTTTTACCGAATTCCAATGCATTTTATTCATATAGTAACCGGGAATGATATCTTCATACTGCTTTCGCAGAAAATCACCCTCCAGCGGCTCCAGTTTCAGCGTAATGTAATAGGGCTGGTTATTCCAGTCCATGCATACCGCGGCAAACATTTTTCCGCCGATCCGGTACCGCATCCAGTTCCAGTCTTTTTGCAGATCTCTGGTCACTCCCGTTTTCTTCATCAAATACTCATCCACCCATTCATACCTCATATGATCCATTCCTCCCGTAGTTTTTCCTCATAGCGTCCGCTATACTGCAGATCCTCTCCCGCACTTCCATCGGTTCCGGCACCTCCGCCTTGTCCTCGAAGGTCGGGATACTTCAAATTTCTCCGCCAGTTCAGGCATGGTTGTCTTCTTTTCCTGTAATAAGACCAGCAATACCCCGATCAGCCTGTCTATCTTCATAACTTTTCCTGCTCCATTCCTATCATAGCAAACTAAACACGACACCCGTATGTCGTGTTTATGATTCCAGCTTTCTTTTTTCTGATAACAAAAACAGCGGCCGGCAGAGAATCAATCCCTGTCAGCCGCCATTTCTATATCTTCTTCGCATAATCCAGAATGAACTGCCCCAGAGAAACGTCAGGTTTCTGTTCGTCAGTCTGCGATTCTCCCACCTTCTCCCCGCGGCGCCATATTCGATTTTAAGGCGGACATACCGCCTTGCCTTGGCGGCGTGTCCATCCAGAATTCGTTGACTTTGTGGGTCTTGCGGTACTCGTTGGGCGTCGTTCCCATGATCTGCTTAAAGATCTTCCCGAAATAGCTCTGGGTGGGAAAATGCACGTAGGCGGCAATGGCGGGCAGCGGGGAATCGGAGTAGATCAGCAGATTGGCGGCCCGCTCCACGCGCACCTGGTTGATGTAATCCTGAATGAGCATCCCCGTCTCTTTCTTAAACAGTCTGGAGAGATATCCGCCGCTGATGCCGAGGGGTTTGGCAATGTCCTCAATGTAAATTTTCTCACGGAAATGTTTATGAACATAGTCTTTGCATTTTACTGTATAACCGGAACCCGTCTGCTTCTGATGCAGGGCGCGGAGCTTCCGGCAAAAATCTTCGATGGAACGGTTCCGGTAATAGAGAACCGCTTTTTTCTCTTTGGCAGCCACACATTTGATAATGTAATATCCGCTGAGACGGTACGCCTCCTCCGGAAGAATTCCCCCCGCGATGGCGGCGCGCGCCACCAGGGTGATATCTATGGTGGCGAGAATTCTCCAGTGCTGCATATCCTGCGAGGAGAAGCGCCCCGAGTCGCTGTCCATAGATTCTGAAACGCGGATGGCGTCCTCCGCCCGCCCTTCCTGCACGGCCTTGAGCATCTGCTGCTCTTCGTAGTATGTATGCCGGTAAAGCCCCTCGTCCGAGTACGCCTCGTTGGTGCTGAGCTGGAGCTGCTGTTCTTTTTGAATGTCGTATTCCGGGGAGACGTCCGAGGGCCTGGCCATGAACAGTTCCTCGTCCTTGATATCGATCCCGCAGAACAGAGATACCGCCAGCACCGCCGTATCCTTGATCTGACGCAGAGTAAAGACGCGCAGCGGACGGGACTCTTTTGTCCGGATGTGGTAGTTTTGATAAAATTGTTCCCGCTGAGGCGCATATAAGCGGCTGTTGCACATGGGTCCCAGGTACAGCCAGCCGTCCCCGCAGGCCAGGGCAAAATAGTAGGCGTTGAAAGGATCCTGCAATAAAAAGAAAACGCCGTTTTCGGCAACTCCCTCCCGGAGCTTTTTCCGCAGCACCGGATCGTGCATCAGCGGGCTGTCGATGGTATTGTCGAAATAGGCGGTCAGTTCACCGTTTTCGTATTCACAGATCAGATCGACCCCGGCGATGGCCGCAAAGCGGTGCATCCGTTCCCGTGACATAAGCATCTCCTCCCAGAACATCGGATTCTCTTCCCACATCATAACATAAAGCGCCAAAAAAGGACAGGAAATTTGTGCCGCGCCGCTCTTTGTCCGGAAATAAGCCCGCGCAAAGCAATCTTTGTCCGAAATAACGACAAATACTGTGAATTAAGGATATATTTCGAATCCTGTCATAAGTACAATAATAAACAGTTCAAACTACTTTTTTCAGAAAAAAGAGGAGGAAATGATCATGCATGAGCGATTTTACGGCGTGGGTGAGCCTCTCATTCAGCGCCAGCGGGATCAGGGGATCGACGCGCCGGCCTGTCTGGACCTGGTAAAAGGTCTGGGCTGCAACGCGTTTCGGAACTGGATGCACCTGACGGAGCTGCTGAATGATCCCGCAACGCCCAACTGGGAAGAGGTGGAAAGGCACCGGGCTCTCCTGGATCGGGCGGCAGCGCTGGATATCGAAGTCACCGCCATGAGCCACGAATGGTTTTTGCCCGCAGGCTGCGGGCAGACAAAGGGACACGCCATGCCGGCCCGGGACCTCACGCCGGGCAGCCTCTACCGTCAGGCGCTGGATATGCTGGAGACGAGCTGGTATACCATGGTTTCCCTGTTTCCCCAGGTGGCGATCTGGGAAGTGGGAAATGAGTGGAACCTGAACGCTTTTCTCCATCCGGACGGCTTCCTGGACTCGGACATGTCCCGCCCTTTCACGGCGGATGAGAAGATGGATATCGCCGTGGATATGATGTATTTCGCCGCCCGGGGCGTGCGCCGGGCCAATCCGAAGGCGCTGGTGGCGTCCTTCTCCCCGGCTCTGTCCACTCCGGGCCTCGGCGGGGATATGCCGGATTTCCTTCCGGTAATGTACGGCGTGGCCTGGACGCTGGATAAGGTCTACTCCCGGATAAAAAGCGGGAAATTCTGGTCTGCCAATACCGACGATTACTTTGACCTTCTGGCGTGGCACCCGTACGTGTTCACCAACCGGGAAGTCTCCGATGCGGATCTGTTCTTAGATGTGGACGAGCCGGATCAGCTCTGGAAGAGCTACAACGACGCGGCCTACAAGGTCATGAAGAAGTACGGCGACGGCCACAGACAGGTGCTGCTTACAGAGTCCGGTTTCACCGACTGCGGCAACCCCGACTGGGAGAGGCGCTACGCCGGGTACAACAAGCGGATGCTGGAAATTGCGGCGGAGCTTCCTTACGTAAGAACCCTGCATAATTTCCGTCTGCTCAATGAAAATGCCATGCTCCGGCGCGGGGGCATCGAGCAGAACCAGATCGGCGGGCTGACGGAGGTGTATTTCGGCATCTTCACCGACCCGGAGGAGGGATGCCGTCCGCGGGCAAGAGCGAAGGCGATCCAGGAGATGACCGGAAGCGCGGCCGACCTGGAGGCCATTGGAAGAAAAATATCATTATAATTTTGTGTGCGCCGCAGCCAGGACGCATCATCACAGGAAAACCCTAATCATTGCACGTATCCGGTTCCCTGCGCAGAGCCAGGAGCGGGCCCGCGAGAGGTAGCGCAGGGGCCTGCGGGCCCGCAGCTCCGTGCCGCCCCCGTGCAAATTCAGTGAAGGAGGAGAAACACATGACAGAACACATTGTACAGACCCTTTCCGGCAAGGTACAGGGCTATGAAAGAAACGGACTCGTGGAATACCTGGGGATTCCCTACGCGGAACCGCCCATCGGCCCGCTCCGCTTCAGGCGCTGCGTCCCCATCGCCCCCTGGGAGGGAATCTTTGACGCCAAAGAGTACGGCCCGGCCCCGGTCCAATTCGACAAAGGACAGGATGTGGGCAGCGAGGACTGCCTGACGATCAACATCCAGCGGCCTCTCGACGGGGACAGGCTTCCGGTCTTCGTCTATATTTACGGCGGCGGCTACCACACCGGCTCAGCCTGCGACGGCATCTACAACGGCAGGGCCTTTGCCAGAGACGGCCTGGTCTTTGTCTCCTTTCAGTATCGGCTGAACGTGCTGGGTTTCTATGATTTCACCACCTACCCCGGCTGCAAAGACTTCGACTCCAACTGCGGCCTCTCGGATCAGATTGAAGCCATGCGATGGATCCATGAGAATATCGCAGCCTTCGGCGGCGACCCGGAGCGGGTTACCATCTGCGGAGAGTCGGCGGGGGGAGCCTCCGTCGTCAATATGCTGGCCTGCCCCGGTGTGAAGGGCTATTTCCAGCAGGCTATCGCCCAGAGCGGTCTTCCCAACTGCGTCATGACCCATCAGATCGCCCGGGAGAACATCGATCTGCTGATTGAGGGACTGGGATGGAACGAGGCAGATCTTCCGAAACTGCGCACAGAGGATCCACACCGCCTGGCCCGGGCCACGGAGTATGTGTCCCAGAAACACCAGTACAAGAACCCCGGCATCTTCCTGCCCTGCCCGGTACAGGACGACCTGCTGCCGGTGCGGCCCATCGATGCCATCCGCGGCGGCAGCGCCGAGGGCGTAAAGCTGATCATCGGCACCAATATGGACGAGGGCACTATGTTCGTTCATCCGGAGAACACGGGCTTCCCCAATTCCTGGGCCATGATCGTGGATATGCTGGAGCGGAACCATCACGCTGACGCGATTCCGGAGATCGTCGGCTTCTACCATCCTTCCGCCAGAGATTATTTCATGCTCTTCCAGTCCGAGCCGCAGCAGGGGCTGGGCAAATTTGACGTGGCGCGGGGCGACCACAGACAGCGCGGCGGCGATCCGTTCATCCGCTTCGCCACGGACTATGCCTTCCAGATGCCCGCCATCAAGGTGGCCGCGGGACAAAAGAAATACACAGAGGACGTGTGGATGTACCGCTACGAGCTGGTGACCAGATCCGGGAAGGAAACCGGCTGGAAGGCGACCCACGCCGCGGAGATCCCTGCCGTCTTCGATGTCCGGGACCACGAATTCAGTCATTTCATCTATGACGGGGAGCCTGAGGAGCTGTTCGATCAGATGGCCGCCGAAATGCACGGCGACTGGGTACGCTTCGCGCTCACCGGAGAGCCGAATCCCGACTGGCCGCGCTTTACGGGGGCGGAATCGCCGGTTCGCATCTACGACCGCAATACCCGGACGGAGGTTCTCGACCGCCGGCATCTGATGCAGATCTGGGGCGACATGCGTTTCTATGAAGCCTGACAGGATCCGTGAAGCGGGAACAAGCAGGTAAAGCTTGAGCGGATTAACGACAAATTGTGCCGATAAATGATATATAAGGCAACGTATTTTCCCTATAATAGAGGCAAGAAAGGGCAAAAGCCCGAAAAGAAATGAAAACGAGGAGGAAACAAAATGGCAAAAGAACTCGGTTTAGACAAAGACGGTCAGCAGAAGCACCTGAAACCGGTCGATTATCTGACGGACTCTCTGGGGCAGTTCTCCCTGAACTCCATCAATCAGCTCACCGGTCAGATGACCTACTTCTACACCACGAAGGTGGGCATGGCTTCCGGCACCGTGGGCACGGTGCTGCTGATCTCCAAGATTTTCGACGCGGTCAGCGATCTGATCATGGGGAAACTGGTGGATAAAACCAATACGAAGGACGGCAAGGCCAGGCCTTGGCTCTTCCGCATGATCATTCCGACTGTCCTGGCGCTGGTGCTGCTGTTCACCGTTCCTTCCAGTATGGGAGCGTTCCGCTACGTGTACGCGCTGATCACCTGCGTCTTCGCGAACGCGGTCGTCTACACGGCAATCAGTGTTCCTTACTACACAATGATGTCTTACAAGACCAAGAGCTCCGAGGAGAAAGGTAAGATGGGCACCTGGCGTGCGGCCGTCGGCTACGCGGTGGGCGTGGGCTGCGGCATCGGCCTCATCCCGATCACAGTGGCCCTCGGCGACGATCAGATGGCCTGGATCAAATTCGCGGCGATTCTGGGCATCCTTGCCGGGATCTGCCTGTTCATCACCTACAAATGCTCCCGCGAGATTTATCACGACGAGGGCGCCATGGCGGAGAAGGAAGCCAGGATCTCGATCATCGAGGGCGTCAAGATGCTGATCCACAACAAATATTGGATCATCATCACGATCGTGGGCGTGGCCATGAACATTATGTACGGCGTTGTCCTGGTGGCTCCCATGTTCTACGGCTCCATCATCCTGGACAACCCCGGCTTCTACAGCACGGTCAACACGGTCAACATCTTCCCCTCTGTCGTCGGTTTCCTGACAGTGGGCTTCTGGATCAAAAAATTTGGTCTGACCGGGACCGCCAAATGCGCTTCCATCATCGGTATCGCGGGCTGTCTCATCCGTATGGCTGCCCCGATGAACCCCACCGTGTTTCTGGCAGGCGGCTGTCTCGTGATGTACGGCACCATCCCGCTGATCTCTGTGCTCCCGGCCATGACCTTAAATACGGCTGAGCAGAACATGCAGAACTACGGCGTGCGCATCACCGGTATGACCAACTCTTCCAACTCCTTCGTCGGCAAGCTGGGCGGCGGCGTGGGCGGTTCCCTGATCGGCTGGGTGCTGGCGGCCGGCGGCTACGATGCCTTCCTGGCAACTGGCGGCGGCGCTGCCAACCTGACCGGAGCCCTGAAAACGGCTGTATTTGCGGTCAACACCTATATCCCGATGGCCATGTACATCGTCATCCTGCTGTTCCTGCTCCGTTACGATTATGAGGAGAAGCTTCCGGAGATCATTCGCAGCAACGCGAAGATCGAGGCGGAGACCATGAAGGGCAAAAATGCGTAAACTCATAAAAATGATTAAATTTTGGTGGGTTTTATTTCTGAATGCCGACTTTTTCAGCAGACTATGCTTATGAAAGACTGAAAGAAGCACTGCGGCAAGCGGCCGGCTTCAGATCATAGTTGTTTTAAATTATCAAACAGCCGTCACCTGGCCGGGTGGCGGCTGTTGTCTTTTGAATATTTTATAAAGAGCATCTATATATCGATTGGAATCACCTCTGAACATACTCCAATCCAATCTGGCAGGTAGTTTGTCACATTCATAAGATATCTAAACTACCTCTTTCTAAAAGTCTCAAATGAAATATATTGCCTTAATTAAATACTTTCCAGGCTTTTTTATGATTATGAGCAGGAAAAAAATCCATAGAATCTCTAAATGATCAGATTGCAGCCCTGGCAGATGACAAAAAGAATCTTGAGAAAGAAAATGAAAAACTCAAAGCTGAAGATCCGGTTCCACTGTTCGTCTGTAAACAACCTTGCAACCCAGATACTCCGTTCCGGAAAGTGCCTGCTGCAACGCGTACTCCTTCACATCGCCCGCCCATGAAACAAGGCTGTCGAACAGGGGGCCTATGCGCTGTTCATTAGCATATCATGGATATAAGCATTCAGCCCTTCTTCCGTTCCGATTCCATATTTACGGTTTATGGCCACGTAATATTTCATGATAGTCTCTTTCGGCAAAAGCTCACTGGACGGAATACTGTCTCCGTAACCTTTTCTGGCTTCCTTCCAGGGATCCTCATTATGCGTGATTCGCTCCAGAACCTTGCCGCCATACATACCGAACGTATTCACCACAAGATCGATCACATTCTTTTCTTCCTGCGTCAGTGCATCCGCTGCTCCCACAAACAGAGCGAAACGCGCGTCATCGATCGGATTATATTTGAAATCCCTGAACAGTTCATACACCTCCGGATAAACAGGACCATGCACCCATGCCCTGCAGTCCTCTTCAAAGATCGGTCTGCCGTAAAGCGCGGAATAAACGCCCTGTATGAAATAAAGGAGTTTCTGCAGCGTCAGAGGTGTCACCTCTTCCAGCTTTTCAAACAGATATGCGATCACCCTCAGCATTTTATCTGATACAGAGAACAGCCCCTCAATGCTTTCAGCCGCCGCCATCGCCTTCTTATATGCCGTATCGGTCAGCTTATCCCTGTTCTCCATGAGCTTTTGCTTCATGAATGCCGGAGATGATAAAGCAGCCCTTACCACATCAGAGTATTCTTTGGACGGCACCTGACCTTCCAGATACCGGGGTATTGTTACCTCGCCAAATCCAAGCGCAAGGGACAGAGGAGCCTTTCCGATCTTATAGATTTTCATGAGCTTTTCGATATCATCGATGGATACAAGCCCTTCTGCCGTTCTGTACTGTTCATCTATCTCCCGGACATTCTTATCGATAAGCCCCGGAATGCTCATTTCCCCGCCGCACTCCGCGCATATAGCTGCCGTAATACCGAAAACATAATCCTTATCCCTTATGGTTTTGACAATTTCCTTTTTCTGTAAATGGTACTTTGTCTCTTTCCTGCACTCGATGCAGAAATCTCGTCTTTCATTCTCTGTCATAGCGATCACCTCCGATTTGCCTCCTGCTTATCTAAAATAGTATGTGAGCGGATACTTCTGTTTATGAAATGAAATAACGATCAAAAAATAGTTCTCCAGATTATTAAATTTGATATACAAAGACACAGCCTTTTCTTCTGTTCCGTTTCTCTCCAAAAGGATAACATCTTTGCCAAATACATACAGCTGCTCATGCTCAAAGCCTTTATGTTCATTCTGAAGGATCTCTGAAAAATCCAGTACCGTAAGGCTCAACAGGATTTCCTTTGCTTTTGCTTCATCAATAACGTAATCCAGGAACAGATTAATATTGTCCTGCCTTCTGGAATTCCGGTCTATTCTGTATCTGTCACTTTCAACAGCTTCTTTCACCGCGGTAAGATACTGTTCAATCTCCTTTTTATCTATGCTCAATACTTTATCCTCCGCAGAATTAATGATATGATTTTTCTTTTTTTCTATCATCATTATAGCTGCATGACTTGATTTTGTCAATATCCTATCATGAAATTCAGAAAATGTCAGGCAGCAGAAAAATCCGCTTCGTCTTCCCCCAGACGGACCCGCAGCAGCAGAAATTTGGCAGAATTCGCGCTCGTTCTTATACCTGATTCCGTCTTTTTCACAGAGCATGCACCTCCTCGTCACATACAAAGAAAAAGCTCCCATTTTTACCCTCCGGACAAAAAAAGATTTTCCCTGTCCAGGTGTGACTTTTCTCTCGCATCCCAGACAGAGAAAGTCAAAATCAAATATTTTAAGCCTCTGACATATTTACTTGTAATTTTTAAGGCAGCTATATATAATTGAAATCACCAACCAACAGAGGTGGCTTTGGATGATGATTGATTATAGAAAACTTGTGCAGGCATGCCATCCGAGTTTCACAGAGAATGGGCCGCTCACCAAAATCTTGCCAAAGCATATCATGAATTACAGGAAAAATTTGATGCTTTGCAGAAAGAAAAAGAGATTTCCGACGGCAGAATCCAGGATCTGGAACGCCAGATAAAAGTCTTCTTACAGTCAAACGCCATTTTCGTCACTCCTTCAGCCGCCTTACCCTGTCATACACCGTCTGCATAAATTCCTCTTCAGACAGACTCGGATCCCTCGTCCCCAGGATCAGCTCGCAGGGCAGCTTTCCGCACTCGCCACAGGAAGGAAAGCCATTTTGAATCCTGCAGCAGGCATAAACAGGACATTCCTTTCCCTCCGGCGCATGAAACACCTTCCCGCATGCCGCATTGCACCCCTGACACATTTCCCCATAACAATAGCAGGCAGCACAATCCGCAGCGCAGCAGCTGATGAGATCTCCCTTTTTTGCTGTCTCCAGAATTTCCCTCTGCTTTTTCCTGCTCAGGCTTCCCAGTACAATCTGATAGGACTTATCCAGCAGGTCTTTCAGGAGTTCATCCGGTACCCTGCCGTCCGCTTTTACCGAATTCCAGTGTATTTTGTTCATATAGTAGCCGGGAATGATATCCTCATACTGCTTTCGCAGAAAATCGCCCTCCAGCGGCTCCAGTTTCAGCGTAATATAATAGGGCTGGTTATTCCAGTCCATGCATACCGCGGCAAACATTTTTCCGCCGATCCGGTACCGCATCCAGTTCCAGTCTTTTTGCAGATCTCTGGTCACTCCCGTTTTCTTCATCAAATACTCATCGACCCATTCATACCTCATATGATCCGTTCCCCCCGTAGTTTTTCCTCATAGCCTCCGCTATACTGCAGATCCTCTCCCGCACTTCCATCGGTTCCAGTACCTCTGCCTTTTCTCCAAAAGTCAGAATCCAGGTGATCAGATTCTCCATATCGGTATAATCCGCGGCAAAGAGCAGCCTGCCGTCCTCAGTTTCCGTACAGCAGTCCGGCCCGAACTCTTCCACCAGTCTCCATTTCATATCCGCCGCAAACAGAGCCTTTACCCTGATGCCGCCCGGAAAGACTTTCTCATTCGACAGATCCGGCATCGGAACCTCACGTCCTTCAAAGGTACGATCCGCAGCAGCCACCTTGTCCATGCGGTTCAGTTTGAACAGGCGGAAATCCTTTCGCTTCTGACACCAGCCCCATACATACCAGCTCGTCCACTTGAAGACAATGTAATACGGCTCTATGCTGCGTCTGCTTTCCCCGGAAGGCGCAAAATAATCAAATGCCAAAATGTTTCTGTTCTCAATCGCACTCTGGATCACCTCGATCTTCGGAGCCAGAGTCCCCTTATACCACGATGACAGATCGATCAATATGGAATCCCGGCCGCTGATAAACTCCGATGATCCCGCCTGCAGCTTCTCCATCAGCTGGCCGTAATACCGGCTGCCGCTCACACTATCCAAACTCCTTAAGCCCGCAAGGATCATCTGCATATCCTTCGACGTCAGGATGGTTCTGTCCATGCGATATCCATCCATGATACGGATACCGCCGCGGGCGCCCTGCACTGTCTGAATTGGAATGCCTGCTTTGCAGAGATCCTCGATATCCCTGTTTATCGTCCTTCTGGATACCTCAAACCTCTCAGCCAGCTCCGGCGCCGTTGTCTTCTCTTCCTGCAGTAAAATTGACAATATCCCGATCAGCCTGTCTATCTTCATCGCTTCTCACGCTCCGTTTCTATCATAGCAAACAAAACACGACACCTGTATGTCATGTTTATTATAACATTTCATCTTTTTTCTGATAACAAAAACAGCGGCCGGCAGAGAATTCATCCCTGTCCGCCGCCTTCTGGCGCATCTCCCATCATTTTTGATGCAGCTTCAGCCAGCTCCTGTCTTGTATAATAAGGATTTTTTCCCAGCAGTCCAAGTACCCGCCTGCTCATTCTTATTTATGGAAATATTTACAGTGCCACGATCAGTGCCATTTACAGTGCCATCTATCTTGCAGTCCTTTCCGCTTCCCTAATTTTCCTTGAAATCTTCAGCCACCGTATTCATGGCAGACCGCTTATCACTCTCAGGCACAAGTGCCAGCTTCCCGGGCGGCTTATATTTAATCGTCCGCTATGGCATCGCCATGTTTTATTATTCCTTATCATAGAACAGCTGCGCTGTTCATTAGCATATCATGGATGTAAGCGTTCAGCCCTTCTTCCGTTCCGATTCCATATTTACGGTTTATGGCCACGTAATATTTCATGATACGCTCTTTCGGCAAAAGCTCACTGGACGGAATACTGTCTCCGTAACCTTTTCTGGCTTCCTTCCAGGGATCCTCATTATGCGTGATTCGCTCCAGAACCTTGCCGCCATACATACCGAACGTATTCACCACAAGATCGATCACATTCTTTTCTTCCTGCGTCAGTGCATCCGCTGCTCCCACAAACAGAGCGAAACGCGCGTCATCGATCGGATTATATTTGAAATCCCTGAACAGTTCATACACCTCCGGATAAACAGGACCATGCACCCATGCCCTGCAGTCCTCTTCAAAGATCGGTCTGCCGTAAAGCGCGGAATAAACGCCCTGTATGAAATAGATGAGTTATTGAAATCACCAATCAACAGAAGTGGCAATAGTCACGAGCCACCAGTTCATCATCAAAACTTGCGCAGGCATACCACCCGACAGACACGCCGGCCGGAAACAGGATGAGACACAACTTTTCCGCGAAGTTAAAAATACCCTTCTGGAGCATCTGTTTCACAGAGAATGGGCCGCTCACCAAAATCTTGCCGAAGCATATCATGAATTACAGGAAAAATTTGATGCTTTGCAGAAAGAAAAAGAGATTTCCGACGACAGGATCCAGGATCTGGAGCACCAGATAAAAGAATTGAGCAAACCTATTGACAATCATCAAAATTAAAGGTAAGATAGAATTGTCAAAGACGAATAAGTATTACGTCTGAGGACACAATATAGATTGTACGCCGAAGGGCACGGGCACCTATCATGGTGTCCATTTTTTTCGCTTTTTCCTCTCCGGCAGTTCCGGTTCAGCATCCGGCATATACTTTTTACTCGTCCCCGTTATCCTGATCAGCAGTTCCCCGGATCCATAGATCCCGCCAAATATCCGCTCATTATAATAAAAGACATATCCGCCCATCATTGGAATCTGCCGGACACCCGGAAGTCCGGACAACTGATCCATCACATATTCCATCATCCGTTTGTTTTGTTCTTTACCCATAGATTCAGCCCCCTATCATCTTTAAAAATTTCTTATCTGACAGGATTTCATTGGATACATACTCACCATCGAAAAACAATGCATAATTTGTGACAGGCGTGGGCACATTCTGTGCGGTCTCTCTGTCGCTTATATGAACAGATTGAAACTGCACGCCGCGTTCTTTCGCAATTCTCTCAACGATCGGTACATACTTTGCCGTATATGGACATTGATTCGTGTAAAACAAAACGTACCCTTTCGCATCAACACAGGGATGCTTTGCACATTCTTTGAACTCTGGAGACTTCCCCTCACTGTCAAAGGGGAGATGCCATAGCTGAACCCCATTATCCGCTGTATCGCATACTGTGAAGCCTTTGTGAGATAAGAACTTCGGATCGGCTAAAAACGGCCGTTTCTTTGCCGAAGACAGGACACACAGCCCTTTGCGCCCTTTCTCCCTGCTGTCACGGATACATTCTCCCAGAAGGTCATTGGAATAACCATGTCCCTTGAATGAGCCGGAAACCCACAGGCAGTCAATATACATATATCTTTCCGCCGCGATCGGCACCCATGCATTCTCCGCGGGTATGTACTCGATAAAACATTTTCCCCGCTCGACACTTTTTAAGAATACAAGCCCTTCCTCCAACCGCCCGGAAAGCCACTGCTTTTTGGAGGACACCTGTATGTCCTTATTACTTGAAATAGCACAGCAGATATGCTCCTGTTCAAGATTTTCCTTTGTAACCCTTATATATTCCATGCTCTCACGCCCTCCTGACCGGATGCCGGATCACAGTCTTAAGCTTCTCCGGGACAACCCTTCTCGCATCACTCAGATAAATCTCATGGTGGTATCTCTCATTTTTGATATCCAGTACATACCCCTGTTCTTCCATGTACCGATGCATTTTTTCTATTGTCGCAGGCTCATCATCATATGCTCCAATATGCATACACTGGACGCAAAGTCCTTCATCATAAGTAAAGAACTCGACCTTAGAGAAATCCTGTTTCTTCTTTGCAGCAGCTTCTCTGACAGCCCAGTCAAAAACTTCTTTCGTTACAAAGTCCGGCAAACGGATGACGGAAATCCACTGGAAAGAATCTTTATGGGCATAATCAATACCAACCACTCCATCCTGCCACCAGAATCCCTCCAAAGGCGGCACCACATAATCAAAGTATCCATCAATTTGATGATCGCCTTTCTTACTCATCTTGATCGTAAACGCAATTCCATACAGAAGGCCTATGGACTGTTTATATTCGCCGTCTTCATCATTTGGATTCCCACTGCCGCGTACCGCAATATAATTCATCTTAGGAACGGTCACGATGGAAGGCGTTCCCTTCGGCATATAAAACTCTTTATATTCCTTCTTGAAATCAAATGCCATAATTTTTATCCCTCCATCAGATCCTTCTCTTCATAAGGCTTATTCCAGGAACCGATCTCAATTAGATTTCCTTCCGGATCAGCGATATAGCAGGTTCTCTGTCCCCAGGGTTCAAGTTCCGGAGGAAGCACAGATGCGGCACCGTTTTCCACGGCCTTCTTGTACGCTTCATCCACTTCTTCAAATTTGTTACCATGCCGCCCTAGGCGGCACAAATGATGATGAAAGCCGTTAGCTTTTCGTTTTCTGTTCACATATCCCTCAAATTATTGTATCCTTATTTCTGAGACACCGGCAAACTACAGAGC
>CANQUG010000005.1 GCA_947626985.1 uncultured Lachnospiraceae bacterium
AAGACCATGGTGATCGAAAATAAAATGCAGAAGAATTTTGAGGACACCACGGAGGACATGCGCAGAACTACCGTGCGCATGGTGCATTTCCGGTCCCTGTTTCTGTCCATGATCTCCTTCTCCGCCTCCTGCGCGCTGGCGCTGGTGCTCTGGCAGGGAGGAAAACTGACTCTGGAGGGAGTTATGGAAATCGGAACGCTGTCCGTGTTTATGTCCTATGCCCTGGGTATGATGGATCCCATTCAGTGGATCATTCATGCCATTTCCGACCTGATTTCCGTACAGGTAAATATCGAGCGGTATACCAGGCTTACGGAGACCAGCTCCGAGGTAGCGGACCGTCCGGAGGTGGTGGAGCGCTACGGAGACGCGTTCCATCCCAAAAAGGAGAACTGGGAGCCTCTTTACGGGGACATCGAGTTTCAGGACATGAGCTTCCATTACCCCGACGGGGAGGAAATGATTTTTGAACATTTTGATCTGAAGGTGCCCCAAGGCACCAATGTGGCCATCGTGGGGGAAACCGGCGCAGGAAAATCCACGCTGGTGAATCTGCTCTGCCGGTTCTTCGAGCCCACCGGAGGGCGGATCCTCATCGACGGGAAGGATGCCCGTGACCGTTCCCAGCTGTGGCTTCACAGCAATATCGGATATGTGATTCAGTCGCCTCATCTGTTTTCCGGAAGCATTGCGGAGAATCTCCGGTATGCAAAACCGGACGCCACCCTGGAAGAGATGAAGGCCGCCATGGCGGCCGTGTCGGCCGAGAGCATTCCCGAGAGAATGGGAAACGGCTACGACAGTCAGGTGGGAGAGGGCGGCGATCTGCTCTCCACGGGAGAAAAGCAGCTGATCTCCTTCGCCCGGGCGATTCTGGCGAATCCCAGGATCTTTGTGCTGGATGAGGCTACCTCGTCCATCGACACGGTGACGGAGAAAAAGATTCAGGACGCCACCAATCTGCTGCTGAAGGGCCGTACCTCCTTTATCATTGCCCATCGCCTTTCCACCATCCGCCAGGCGGATGTGATTCTCATGGTGGACAACGGAAAGATTATTGAGCGGGGAACTCACAGGGAGCTGATGGCGAAGCGGGGAGCCTACTACCGGCTGTACACCAAGCAGTATGTGGAGGAGATGACCTCCGGAAATCTGAAGCGGGCCCAGGGCTGAGGCATATCTGTGCAGCTTGCTCCGACAGGTTTTCTCTGAACGGCATCAGATCCGTGAACAAAAAAGATTATCGAAAAACAACAGGCACAATGCGGCGAAAAATCATTTTAAGATTTTCCTGTATTGTGCCTGTTAGAATTTGCCGGTAATCCCCCGATGAGAGCGATATGCGTCATGTGCGCTTTATGGGACCGGACAATTATAGTGCGTGAGTCATGGAACCGCCGTTGTCTCCTTCGAAAGAGATGACCAGCTTCCTGCTTTGGCTCTCGATTTTGCAGGGCCAGTAGAACTGGGTTTTCACCGCTGTTTTTCCCGTGGTCTTATTCAGCTTGATAAAATAATTGCCTTCCAGAACGTGCACATAGTTTTTAAATACCTTAAAGTCCAGGTCGCTCAGCTGAGCGGCTGTGCAGGCCGCCGGAATAAGATTTCGGTTGCTTCCGGAACATTTCCCGGCATGGTTTTTCTTTGTCCGCATAAAATGCTATGAGAGCAGATCAGGAGCCTTTTATGTATTTATATCCAGACAGCGAATATTTCCGCAAACCCCTGCGGGCGCAGCAGGACCATGTGGATAGGGGATGGCTGCAGGTGAGCGTGGTTTCCGGAAGCGATAACCATCCGGTGGAGAATGCCCGGATCCGGATTTCCTATACCGGCGACCCGGACGGAGCACTGGAGGAGGTGCGGACGGATTCCTCCGGTCAGAGTCCTGTACTGGAATTGAGAACGCCTCCCCTGGAGTACAGCCTGGATGAAAATGAAGAATCTCAGCCTTACGCAGAGTACAGCCTGCAGATTGAGGCGGACGGGTTCGAACCGGAGGAGGTGGCCGGAACAGAGGTGCTTTCCGGCGTGGTGGCCCGGCAGCCGGTGCGCCTTCATTCCCGGGAAATTACCGACCGGAGACCGGACAGAATCGTGATTCCTCCCCACACGCTGTTCGGGGAATATCCTCCGAAAATTGAGGAAGCCGAGATCAAGCCTGTGAATGAAAGCGGGGAGATTGTTCTCAGCCGGGTGGTGGTGCCGGAATTTATCGTCGTTCACGACGGCCCGGTAAATGACAGCGGCGCCAGGGACTATTATGAGCGCTACAGGGATTATATAAAAAATGTAGCCAGCAGTGAAATTTATGCCACCTGGCCTGACGACGCCATACGGGCCAATGTGCTGGCGATCATGTCCTTTACCCTGAATCGTGTTTATACGGAATGGTACCGGAACAAGGGGTATAATTATACCATTACTTCCTCCACGGCTTACGATCATAAATGGATACACGGAAGAAATATTTTTGACAGTATTTCCCGGATTGTGGATGAACTTTTTGAGGACTATCTTTCCCGTCCCAATGTGCGCCAGCCCATTCTTACCCAGTACTGTGACGGCAGACAGACGAACTGCTCTGACAGGGGCTGGATGACTCAATGGGGGAGCAAGTCTCTGGGGGATCAGGGATATTCGGCTCTGGAAATCCTCCGCTATTTCTACGGAAACGACATGTATATCAATGTGGCGGAAGCCATCTCCGGCATTCCCGCTTCCTGGCCGGGCTACGATCTTCAGACGGGCTCTTCCGGGGACAAAGTCCGTCAGATGCAGGAACAGCTGAACGTGATTGCCGGAGCTTATCCCGCTTTGCCCACGATTGCCGCGGACGGGATTTACGGCCCTGCCACCGGGAATGCGGTGGAAACCTTCCAGGGGATTTTCGGTTTGCCCCGGACGGGGATTACAGACTATCCTACCTGGTACAAAATACAGGAGATTTATGTGGCAGTGAGCAGGATTGCGGAACTGAACTGAAATACAGGGAACATTTTCTGTGCTGTATAAGAAAAAAACTGTAGATCATAAAAAAATATACATCACTGAGAAAAAAACTTGACAATCTTTCAGCGCTGTGTTAGTTTAGTAAAATAAAGTGAACAGGCACTGGCTGATGAAATGCCTTGAGAAACAGTGGACGACAGACGCTTACGAAGGGGTAAGTGACAAAGTGTTTGCTTTGCACCGGGATCTTTTCCTGTATAAGCGTTCGGAAAAGAGAAAACTGTCATTAGGAAACAGAAGACACGGGAGCAGGTGAAACAAAAAGGTTTTATCGGCTTTTTCTTTTGCGGAAATCCCGGATGAGGATTTTCAGATGTTTTTTCAGGATGAGTTCAGGTATTTCCGGCGGCGGCCTGTCATTGCTTTATCATTATACAAGGGAAGAGGAGAGAGTATTATGGTTCAATTGATCACAGACGTCAATTCTGCTGTTAACGGCTTCGTCTGGGGTATTCCCATGCTGGTACTTCTGGTGGGAACCGGTATTCTGATGACTGTCCTGACAAAGGTCTTTCAGATTTCCCATCTGGGTTACTGGATGAAGCACACGCTTGGAAGTATTTTTACGGATAAGCACATCACCAAACATACGGGAGCGGAGGATCAGTCCATTTCTCAGTTCCAGTCGCTTTGTACGGCGCTTGCCGCCACCATCGGTACCGGTAATATCGTCGGAGTATCTTCCGCGCTGATCTTCGGCGGTCCGGGAGCCATCTTCTGGATGTGGATCGTTGCCTTCTTCGGCATGATGACCAACTATTCCGAGAACGTACTGGGTATCTATTACCGCAGAAAGAACGCCAAGGGCGAGTGGAGCGGCGGAGCCATGTACTACCTGAGAGACGGTCTCGGCTCCAAAGCGGGCATGAAGCAGGTGGGCGCAATTCTGGCTGTGCTGTTTTCCATTTTCTGTCTGCTGGCTTCCTTCGGTATCGGAAACATGAGTCAGATCAATTCCATCGCGGGAAATATGAAGAGCGCGTTCGGCATTCCCAATCTGGCTACCGGTATTGTTCTCATGGTTCTGGCTGCACTGGTAATTCTGGGCGGCATCAAGAGAATCGCTACCGTTACGGAAAAGCTGGTTCCCTTTATGGCCATTATCTATATTGTGGGCGCTCTTGTGGTATGCATTGTCAATATCGATCAGTTCGGCGCCGTATTTGCTTCTATTTTCAAAGGCGCGTTCGGCATGAAGGCCGTCGGCGGCGGTATTGTAGGTTCCGGAATCAACCTGGCGCTTACCTGGGGTATGAAGCGCGGCGTATTCTCCAACGAAGCAGGTCTTGGTTCTTCCGTTATGGTACATTCCAGCTCCAATGTTAAGGAGCCTGTTCGTCAGGGTATGTGGGGAATCTTCGAAGTATTTGCGGATACCATCGTTGTCTGTACTCTGACAGCATTCACCGTGCTTTCTACAGGTCTGGTGGATCTGGAGACCGGTGTGGTAATGAGTCAGTCTGAGGGATCTGCTCTGGTAGGTGAGGCCTTTGCCACTGTATTCGGAAGCTTCGGCCCGGCATTTATCGCTATAGCCATTCTGCTGTTTGCATTTTCCACCGTTCTTGGCTGGAGCCATTACGGAACCAAGGCGTTCGAATACCTGTTCGGTTCCAGTGCGATCGTTATTTATCGTGTGATCTTTATCGTGTTTATTCTCTGCGGAGCGACCATGAGCCTGAGTCTGGCGTGGGATCTGTCCGATACCTTCAACGGTCTGATGGCTATTCCCAACCTGATCGGCGTACTGTCCCTGTCGCCTGTGGTTATGAGAATTACCGCCAACTATGTGGCGCGTAAGATCAAGCACGAGAAGGTTGAGCCCATGCTTTCCGCTTTCCCGGATATCCAGAGGGAAGAGCTGAAAGGACTGGACAACAGCGACTGATCTGCGCTCGAATTGCGTGAAACTGAATATAAAAGTCTGTTCATTATGTTAAGCTGCTTTGCGGAAATGCGTTGCCCGTTTTGCGGAAGCTTGCTGAAATGAACATTGGAGGCGGGTCTGTCATTTGCGAAAATGCGGGCCCGCTTTTTTTCTGCAGGAGAAAGCTCAGGCAGGGCATATGTCTGCTTATGCAGTATTTTGTTCGGCACATACAGTATCAGGGAAAGCTCAGATAGGATATGCATCTGCTCTTTTTATGGAGCCGCCGGACAAATGTTTACATTCTGGCAAAAGAAAAAGCACAAAAATATTTGTAGAGCCATAGCTCGACCGCAGCTATTTGCATATTCCAGGAAATGTGAAAGCATTTGCAACTGCCGGGGTAAGACTACAAGTATTTTCATAATCAAAAGAATCAGGAATTGCTGAAAGTGCTGCTTCCATAGAAAAAGCGGAAGTGATACTATAGTTGCAGATCAGAATATTTTATAAAAAGCTGTATCATACAGGCCCTGCGGGGCAGCAGGAGCGGGAGGAGATTTTGGAAAAGATAAGGAAATGGGAACATACGGTGTTGCCGGAAGAGGCAGGAAAAACACTGGAGCAGATTCTAAAGCTTCATGGGTTTTCGAAAAAAGAGATCAGCCGCCTGAAATTCCGGCCCTGCGGCATGACGGTGAACGGCGTACAGAGACGCAGCACCGATATTCCGGGAGCCGGAGAAAACATAGTCCTTCATCTGGAGGACAGGGTACTTATGGAAAGTATACGGGAAAAGTATGATGCTTCTTCAGAAAAGTGTGAGGATTTTTCAGAAGAATATGAAGCTTCTTCGGAAGAATATGAGATTTTTTCGGAGGAGTGTGAAAATTTTTCGGAAAACTATGAAGCTTCTTTAGAAAATGAATACCCGGAAATGGAAATTCTGCTATGTGATAAAATTTCTACGGCGATAGATATTTTTTCCCTAATTCTTTATGAAGATGCGGATCTTATCATCGCGGACAAACCCTCCGGCCTGTCCTGTCATCCCGGCAAAGGACACTACAGAGAAAATCTTGGTTCCATCCTTTCCAGTTATTGCATAAGCCGGGGCGAACATTGCAGGATTCGTCTGATCGGCCGGCTGGACCTGGACACTTCCGGAGCAGTAGTCTTCGCCAAAAATCAGATTGCTGCCGCAAGACTCTGGAATCAGCGTGAGAGCGGGGAATTTCAGAAATATTATCTTACACTTCTCCAGGGTACTCTGGAACAGGACGAAGGCACAATCGACCTTCCCATAGGTCCCCGAAAAGGAGAAAAGAACCGCATGGAAATCCAAAAACAGGGACAACGGGCGGTGACGCACTATCGTGTCCTGGATTACACCCAATATCAAGGTCTGCCCGTCACACTGGCGGAATGCCGTCTGGAAACAGGCAGGACTCACCAGATCCGGGTACATATGTCTGCCCTGGGCCACCCGGTGCTGGGCGACCCATTTTACGGCGCCCCGGACGGAGAAGAGCGCCTCGCCCTTCATGCATACCGTGTTTCCCTTTTACAGCCATTCTCCGGACAACCGATAATACGAACTACACTTCCCGATTTTATGAAAAATTTGCCCCAACATTTCATTGACCTGCAAAAACTACTGTCATAGGTCTCCTCAACGCATAACCGATTTGTATGCCCTAGACACTTCCTTGACTGAAAAACCTACCGTCAGGGATCTCCACAAACAGCTGACAAGGCTGCCCTTTCTGTCAGGCAGACGTTTCAGCCGCGGTTTTAGCGGAGACGAAATCCACCGCTTACGGAGACTTGGGCGCGAAGGCTCTTCCTGAGCGTCCTAGCCGGAGTTAGCGGTTAGTTCGGCGGAGTGTTGCGGCGTCTGCATGACAGAAAGGGCAGCCTTGGCAGCGTCCGTCCGGAATACCTTTCCCTTCTGCAACGACGTCCCATTTTTTCAACTCTTTTTCAAAAAAGGAAAAAATTTGTCGAAAAATCAACAAATAAATTCAAAATGTGGTATAATATTCTATTATCATACCAAAAGAGTCCAATATAACTGATCCGGCCCATCAACTGGCGGATCATAACTGAAAGAGGTGATTTTATGTTGAAAAACTGGAACCCCGCCGAGGTTCCGCCGAAAGACGAGGTAAAAGAAAGACTGAAACAGGCAAGAGCGAAGCTCTACGAACTGCAGATGAAGATTAAGGAGCACAAGCTCCCTGTCCTGGTACTCTTCGAAGGCTGGGGAGCATCCGGCAAGGGCAGCGCCATCGGAAAGGTCATCAAAAACATCGACCCCCGTTTCTTCAAGGTAGCCACCATGTCCGCCCCCACGGAGGACGACCTGCGCAGACCCTTCCTCTACCGCTACATGAAGCAGATTCCCGAAACCGGTAAATTTACCTTCCTGGACGGAGGCTGGATGGAGGACACCACCAAGGAATGCCTGGAGGGCAATCTGGAGGGAGAAGCCTATGAGAAGCGCATCGACAGCATCCGCCGGTTCGAGCGTCAGCTGACGGACAACGGCTATCTCCTTCTGAAATTCTTCATGCAGATCGACCAGAAAGAACAGACCTCCCGTATGAACCGCCTCCTGGCCCAGGAGGACACCAGCTGGAGAGTATCCGACTTTGACAAATGGCAGAACGAGCACTATAAAAAATGCAGGAAAGTCTTTAACAGATACCTGAACGACACCAACGTGCCCGCTTCCCCCTGGTACATCATCGACGCGGAGAACCGCAGATGGGCGGAGCTGCAGATCCTGGAGCTGATGATCAGCGGCATTGAAACGGCCATAAAGAACAGCAGCCGTTCCGTTCCCATTCTCCAGAATGTCTTCCCCATGGCGAAGACTCCGAAACTGAAGGACGTGGAACTGGAAGGCAAAGTCCTCACAGACGAAGAATACAAGGAACAGCTGAAGAAGCTCCAGAAGAAGCTGGGCGAAATGCACAACCGCCTCTATCGGAAACGGATTCCTGTGATCATCACCTACGAAGGCTGGGACGCCGCAGGCAAGGGAGGAAATATCAGAAGAATCACGGAAGCCCTGGATCCCAGAGGCTTCGAGGTCCATCCCATCGCCAGCCCCGAGCCCCACGAAAAGGCCCGTCACTATCTCTGGCGATTCTGGACCAGACTTCCCAAGGACGGCCATATCGCCATCTTTGACCGCACCTGGTACGGCCGCGTGATGGTGGAACGCCTGGAAGGCTTCTGCAGCGAGAACGACTGGCAGAGAGCCTACAATGAGATGAACGAATTTGAAAAAGAGCTCTCCGACTGGGGCGCGGTGATCATCAAATTCTGGGTGCAGATCGACAAGGATACCCAGCTTGCCCGCTTTACGGACCGCCAGAACAATCCGGAGAAGCAGTGGAAGATCACGGACGAGGACTGGAGAAACCGGGAAAAATGGGATCTCTACGAGGAAGCGGTGGACGAGATGCTTCAGAAGACCAGCACAGAGTTCGCTCCCTGGTACATTCTGGAGTCCGTCGACAAAAAATATGCCAGAATCAAGGCTCTGAAGATCGTAATCGAGCAGCTGGAGAAGGTCCTGGACTAAAATAGTATAAATTTCCTGCGGAACAGACCCGGTTCCGCGGGAAATTTTTTTGAAAAAAAGAGGAATTTGAAAGTTTATGTAGAATATAATTAATAAGAGGGATCGGAAACGGGGGTGATGTCTGGTGAATATCAGAGAAGACATGGAAGAAAGAGAGTATGAGCTCCTCAGTCCCCATGCGGCTCACAGCCGCGAATCCAGAGGGCGGGAGCAGCAGGAGGAGGAGTGCGACGTCCGGACGGTGTACCAGAGAGACCGGGACCGGATCTTGCACTGTAAAGCCTTCCGGAGGCTGAAGGATAAGACCCAGGTATTTCTGGCTCCCCAGGGGGACCATTACAGAAACCGGCTCACCCACACCCTGGAGGTTTCCCAGATCGCCAGGACCATTGCCAAGGCCCTGCGGCTGAATGAGGATCTGGTGGAGGCCATCGCCCTCGGGCATGACCTGGGGCACACGCCATTTGGCCACGCGGGAGAGCGGGCGCTGAACCAGAAGCATCCCCAGGGATTCTCCCATTACAGACAGAGCATCCGGGTGGTGCAGGTGCTGGAAAAAGGCGGAGAGGGACTGAACCTCACCTGGGAGGTGCGGGACGGAATCCTGAACCACCGGACCAGCGGAAATCCTTCCACTCTGGAGGGCCAGGTGGTCCGTTTTTCAGACAAGATCGCGTACATCCATCACGATATGGACGACGCCCAGCGCGCCGGGATCATTACGGAGGACGACATTCCCATCACCCTGCGGATGCTTCTGGGGGACACCACCAGAGAGCGTCTGAACACCTTTGTCCACGACATTATAGAGAACAGCCTGGGCCAGAACACCATCCGCATGTCCGACTCCATTCAGGAGGCCCTGATGGACCTGCGCTCTCTGATGTTCCGCATGGTTTATCAGAATCCCATTGCCAAGAAGGAGGAGGACAAGGCGGTCAAAATGCTCTCGGAGCTCTATGAGTACTATATCGAGCATCCTGACACCATGTCCAGAGAATACAGAGAGCTGGTGTTTCTTCGCGGAGAGGACCGTTCCCAGGTGGTCTGCGATTATCTGTCCGGAATGACGGACCAGTATTCCATGGAAAAATTCCGGGAAATTTACATACCCAAAGCCTGGGAGGTTTATTGAACACTGAATTGACAGAAAGAAGGATTCTCCGGCAAAAGGCCCGCGGGACATAAGCGGCCCTCCGTCCGGCGGATCATAACGCGCAGGGAGGATAAAATGCGTTATTCGGACGATATCATTGAAGACGTACGAATGAAAAATGATATTGTAGATGTAATATCCCAGTATGTAAAGCTGACAAGAAAGGGAAACTCTTATTACGGGCTCTGTCCCTTTCACAACGAGAAATCTCCCTCCTTTTCCGTCACTCCGTCCAAACAGATGTACTATTGTTTCGGCTGCGGAGCCGGGGGGAATGTCTATACATTTATTATGGAGTACGAAAACTATTCCTTCGGGGAGGCCCTTTCCTATCTGGCCAGCCGGGCGGGAGTGGAGCTTCCGAAGATTGAGTATTCCAGGGAGGCCAAAGAAAAATCGGAGCGCAGGGCGGCTCTTCTGCAGATCAACAAGACCGCGGCCCAGTTCTACTATGCGCAGCTCCGCCGTGAAAACGGCAGACCGGGGTGGGATTACCTCACCGGAAGAGGGCTGAGCGAGGAAACCATCCGTAAATTCGGACTGGGATATTCCGATCAGTACAGCAACAGCCTCTACCGCTATCTGAAATCCAAAAACTACAGTGACGAGCTTCTCCGGGAGTCCGGACTGTTCAATGTGGACGAACGCAGAGGCATGTATGACAAATTCTGGAACCGGGTGATTTTTCCCATCATGGATGTGAACAGCCGGGTGGTGGGCTTCGGAGGCCGGGTGATGGGAGACGGAAAGCCCAAGTATCTCAATTCCCCGGAGACTCAGATTTTCGATAAAAGCCGGAATCTCTACGGCCTTCACGCCGCCAGGTCCAGCAGAAAGAATTATCTTATTCTGTGCGAGGGCTACATGGACGTGATCTCCATGCACCAGGCGGGCTTCACCAACGCGGTAGCTTCCCTGGGAACGTCTCTCACATCGGGACATGCCAGCCTTTTGAAGCGGTATACCAATGAAGTGCTCCTTCTCTACGACAGCGACGACGCGGGGGTGCGGGCGGCTGTCCGGGCCATTCCCATTCTCCGGGATGCGGGCCTGACTTCCCGGGTGGTAAATCTGAAGCCCTGCAAGGATCCCGACGAGTTTATCAAGTCGCTGGGAGCAGAGGCCTTCGAGGAACGTCTGGCCCAGGCGGAGGACAGTCTGATGTTCCGGGTGAGCATTGCGGAAGGGGAATTTTCCATGGAGGATCCCCAAGGCCGCAACCGCTTTTTTGACAGGTGCGCGTCCATCCTTCTGGAAATGAAGGACGAGCTGGAGAGAAATCTTTACATAGATGCAATTGTAAAAAAATATGGAAGGCAGTACGGCATCGGCCAGGAGGATCTGAAGAAGAGGGTGAATACCCTGGCCATGAGCGGCATGCCGGCGCAGGATCGGGTTCAGCCCAGAACCGAAAAGCCGGCCAAAAAGGCCAGAGAGTCGGCAGGCGTCAAGGCTCAGAAGCTGATGCTCACCTGGATGGTGAATTATCCCGGAGTCTTCGATGCGGCGGAGAGATATCTCCGGCCGGAGGATTTCGTGGAACCGCTGTACCGCACAGTGGCGGGCATGCTTTTTGAACAGAAGGCCGGGGGGCAGGTGAATCCGGCGAAACTGCTGAACGCTTTTACGGACAGTGAGGA
The DNA here is from genome assembly GCA_947626985.1 of uncultured Lachnospiraceae bacterium. Taxonomy (GTDB): domain Bacteria; phylum Bacillota; class Clostridia; order Lachnospirales; family Lachnospiraceae; genus Blautia_A. The sequence goes on from CANQUG010000005.1 coordinate 11,271, forward strand.
ACAGAAGGAGGTCGCGTCGTTATTTAATGCCAGTATTCCGCTGGAGACTTCTCAGGAACAGAGCAGGGCCTTCGCGGATACGCTTCTGAGGATTAAGGAGGACAGCCTTTCCGAGCGGAACCGTACCTGGGATCCTGCGGATATGGCCGCTCTTGAGGGGATTGTGCAGGCAAAAAAGGAACTGGAGGAACTGAAACGGCAGCGGCAGCAGCTGCAGGTTTCCTTTGAACAGATTTGAGAAACGGGGATGGAAAAATATGCATATTTCTAATAAATCGGGGAAAAATAGGGATGGAGGTACAAAGACACCTATGGAAATGAATATGGGCAAATTCAGTGAGAAACTGGTAGAGCTTCTGGAGCTGGCGAAAAAGAAAAAGAACGTGCTGGAATACCAGGAGATCAACGACTTTTTCAAGGATCATCCTCTGGGTGTGGAGGAGATGGAAAAGGTGTTTGATTTTCTGGAGGCCAGCGGAGTGGACGTTCTGCGTATCACGGGAGGTGAGGACGGACTGATTCTGGACGATGATCTGGACATTGACAAGCTGGACGATGAGGAGGAAGTGGAGCTGGATAAGATCGATCTGTCCATTCCCGAAGGCGTCAGCATCGAGGATCCGGTCCGGATGTATCTGAAGGAGATCGGAAAAGTCAGTCTTCTCACCGCGGACGAGGAGATCGAGCTGGCCAAGAGGATGGAGGAGGGAGACGAGAGCGCGAAGAAGCGCCTTGCGGAAGCCAACCTCCGTCTTGTGGTAAGCATTGCCAAGCGGTACGTGGGCAGAGGAATGCTGTTCCTGGACCTGATTCAGGAGGGCAATCTGGGTCTTATCAAAGCTGTGGAAAAATTTGATTACAGAAAAGGATATAAATTCAGTACCTACGCCACCTGGTGGATCCGTCAGGCCATTACCAGAGCCATCGCGGATCAGGCCAGAACCATCCGTATTCCCGTGCATATGGTGGAAACCATCAACAAGCTGATCCGTGTGTCCCGTCAGCTGCTTCAGGAGCTTGGGCGGGAGCCTACCCCTGAGGAGATCGCCGAGGAGATGGACATGTCCGTGGAGCGCGTGCGGGAGATCCTGAAGATTTCCCAGGAGCCGGTTTCCCTGGAGACGCCCATCGGCGAGGAGGAGGACAGCCATCTGGGCGACTTCATTCAGGACGACAATGTGCCTGTGCCCGCGGACGCGGCGGCCTTCACCCTTCTGAAGGAGCAGCTGATCGAGGTGCTGGGCACCCTCACGGAGAGGGAGCAGAAGGTGCTGCGTCTTCGTTTCGGACTGGACGACGGCCGTGCCCGTACCCTGGAGGAAGTGGGAAAAGAGTTTAACGTGACAAGAGAGAGAATCCGTCAGATCGAGGCAAAGGCTCTCCGCAAGCTGCGTCATCCCAGCCGCAGCCGCAAGCTGAGAGACTATCTGGATTAAGGAGCCGGGTATGCAGCTGTCCTTACGTTTGTCCGCGGTTGCGCGGATGGTGACAGAGGGGAACCGGCTGGTAGATGTGGGATGTGATCATGGATATCTGCCGGTATACCTGGTTTTGGAAAAGAAGATTCCCGGCGCCATTGCCATGGATGTGCGGAAGGGGCCCCTCTCCCGGGCAAAGGAGCACATCGGGGAATACGGTCTGGGGGAGTACATAGAAACCCGCCTCTCCGATGGGCTGAAAGCTCTGAAGGAGGGGGAGGGGGACACTCTGGTGATGGCGGGCATGGGAGGCCCGCTGATGGAGCGCATCCTCACGGACGGCGAGGAGGTATTGAAAGGATTTCAGGAGCTGATCCTTCAGCCGCAGTCGGATATCAGGCATTTCCGGAGATTTCTGCTGGATTCCGGCCGGGTCATCGTGGAGGAGGACATCGTGCTGGAGGATGGGAAATTTTATCCCATGATGAAGGCAGTATCCGCAGAGCAGGTGCGCAAAGGAAGATGTAAAAAATATCTGACTTCTGCAGGAATGCCTGAGGGAACCGCAGGAAACGAAGGCACGGAGAATACGGTGAACGAAACCCGGGAGAACTGCAGAAGATCGATACCGGGTACGACAGGCAAAGCCTTTCAGTGTACGATGGTCTCCGGGGAATGTCCGGCAGACGGACGTTCACGGGATGTCTGTCTGAAAAAACTTACAGCTTACACTCCGGAAGAAGAATGGTTCGGAAAACTGCTTCTCGCCGGAAAACACCCGGTCCTCTATGAGTATCTGCTTCGTGAGGACCGCATCCGGAGAGATATCCGGGACAGACTGCTTCTGTCCCCCGGGGAGGGCTCCCGGAAACGAATGACTGAGATTGAGGAGGAACGGCGGCTGATTCAGGCCGCCTTAAGTCGATATGAAGGTAAAAGAACTGACAGCGTATCTGGAATCCCGCTATCCGGCGGGAGCCGCGGAAAACTGGGATAATGTGGGACTGCTTGTGGGGGACGATGAGTGGGAGATCTCTCACATCTTTCTGGCGCTGGACCTGACGGCGGAAGCTCTGAGCGAGGCGGTTTCCGCGGGGGCAGACATGATCGTGACCCATCATCCCATGATTTTTTCCGGAATGAAGAAGATCAACAACCATGATTTTGTGGGAAGAAAGGTTCTGACCCTGATCCGCCATGGCATCGCCTGTTTTGCCATGCACACGAATTACGATGTGCTGGGAATGGCGGAGCTGAGTGCGGATTATCTGGGGCTGACCGGGAGAGAGGTTCTCTCCGTGACGGAGGAAACAGAGGGAACGGTTCAGGGCATCGGCCGGCTGGGGATGCTGTCTCGGCCCGTGACACTGAGGGAGTGCGCGCTTTCCGTGAAGGAAGCCCTTCATCTGGGAGATGTGAGGATTTACGGGGATCCCGATCAGATGGTGGAGCGGGCGGCGGTCTGTACCGGCAGCGGAAAAAGCATGATCCGGGAGGCCATCGCCGGAGGAGCCCAGGTGTACATTACCGGGGACATTGACCATCATACGGGCATCGATGCTGTGGATCAGGGCCTTGCCATCATTGACGCCGGGCATTATGGGACGGAGTACATTTTTATGGAGGCCATGAAAAAAGAACTGGAAAAAGCATTTCCATCTTTAAAACTTTCATGCGCCAGGGTGAAGTTCCCATATACTATGGTGTAGAGCAAAGCTTCGCCGAGCGATCGTGAGCATCGGCGAAGTGAAGTTCTTATAGGAGATCATGAACGTCTGCGAGGAAAAGTTCCCATATACTATGGTGCAGAGGTTCCGATGAGCGGACCATAATATGCGATTTTCATTATTTTTGGACTGCGCATGGATTTATCTTCCGATGAATCTGCGGTGCAGTACCTTACGCCGGAGGATTCCGGCATACAGGAAAGGAGGGACGTCATGACAGAACACAATCTGGAACAGGAAAAATATCTCGTCACCGTGGGTGAGGAAGAAAAGTGGTATCCGTCAGGAACCACTCTGGAAGAGATCGCCGGGGATCATGAACATACCGCGGACGCGCCGATTATTCTGGCACTGGCAGACGGCAAGCTTCAGGAGCTGCATCAGCGCCTGAGAAAAAACTGCAGGATTTCCTTTGTCACCACGAAGGACCATGCCGGTTATAAAACACTGGTGCGCACCGCCTGTCTCATTTTGCTGAAAGCCATCCACGATATCTGTGTGAAGGAAAACACGGCAGCGGAGAAGGTGGTTCTCCATTACTCCATGGGTCCCGGCTATTATTTTACCATCCGGTTCGAGGACGGCGGCGAACGTCTGAACCAGGAATTCCTGGACAAAATAAAAAACCGTATGCGGGAGCTTGTGGACGCCGATCTTCCCATCCGCAAGGTTACTCTGGACGTGGAGGACGCCATGGCCAGATTCCACGCTCACCGGATGTACGACAAGGAAAAGCTTTTCCGCTACCGGAGAGTTTCCACGGTGAACGTATACCGTCTGGAAAAGTTTGAAGATTATTTTTACGGATATATGGCTACGCGCACGGCGGTTCTCCAGTATTTTGACCTTCTTCTTTACGATGAAGGACTGGTGCTGCTTCTGCCCGCACAGAACAGCCCCGACCGGCTTTCGCCTTTTGTTCCTCTGAAAAAGATTTTCCAGGTGCAGAAGGAGTCTCAGAAGTGGGCGGAAAGGCTGGGGATTGAGACGGTGGGAGATCTGAACGACCGCATTATCCGGGACGGGATTCACCACACGATTCTTATTCAGGAGGCTCTTCAGGAATCCAGGATTGCAGAAATTGCCAATGAGATTGTCCGCGCCGGAGGCAAAAAATTCGTGATGATCGCAGGTCCATCCTCCTCGGGAAAAACCACATTTTCCCATCGTCTGTCCATTCAGCTGGAGGCCCGCGGTATGAGACCTCATCCCATCGCGGTGGACAATTATTTTCTGAACCGCGTCAATACGCCGCTGGATGAAAACGGAGAAAAAAATTACGAGTGTCTGGAAGCCCTTGATGTGGAGCTGTTTAATCAGAACATGCTGGACCTTCTCCGGGGCAGAGAGGTGGAGCTGCCTGTATACAATTTTCTCACAGGCTGCCGGGAGTACCGGGGCGATTATCTGAAACTGGGACCGGAGGATGTTCTGGTGATCGAGGGAATCCACGGACTCAACGACCGGCTGAGCCATTCCCTTCCCAGAGAGAGCAAGTACAAAATCTACATAAGCGCTCTTACGCAGCTGAACATCGACGAACATAACCGTATTCCCACCACGGACGGCCGGCTCATCCGCAGGATCGTGAGGGATGCCCGCACCCGGGGAACCTCCGCAAGGGAGACCATAGCCCGGTGGCCTTCCGTGAGAAGAGGGGAGGAGGAGAACATCTTTCCCTTCCAGGAGGAAGCGGACATTATGTTTAATTCCGCCCTCATCTACGAGCTGGCCTGCCTGAAGGTCTATGCGGAGCCCCTTCTCTTCGGCATCCCCAGGGAAGCGCCGGAATACGTGGAGGCCAAACGGCTTCTGAAATTCCTTGACTACTTCATATCCGTCCCTGGCGAGGACGTCCCCCAGAATTCTATTTTGAGAGAATTTATCGGGGGAAGCTGCTTCCATGTATAGTATTATTGAAGCTGTTACACTTTCCGGCGCCGAAAATATTTCTTTACGGAGACCGGAAATCATGCTAAAATAATCCATGCGCAAGTTCTCCAGGTGATCGCGGACGCACAGACGAAAGGGTGCGGACGAGGAAAGTCCGGGCTTCACAGGGCAGGATGCCGGATAACGTCCGGTGGAGGCGACTCCCAGACCAGTGCAACAGAAATAAACCGCCATAACTCCGGGAACAGAGGCTTCCGGGTCTCATCCCCGGAATGGTAAGGGTGGAAAGGCAGTGTAAGAGACTACCGCCTCCCTGGTAACAGGAAGGGCACATGTAAACTCCATTCGAAGCAAGACCGAAAAGAAAGCGATACGGCTGCCCGTCGTGCTTTCAGGTGGGTCGCTGGAGCCTGCCGGCAACAGCAGGCCTAGATAGATGATCACTCAACGACATAACCCGGCTTATCGGCGGACTTGCGCTCCGCAAAAAAGCCGCTGAGGAACGGAAATGTTATGAACTTTCCCGTTCCCCGGCGGCTTTTTATATATCGTCACTTCATGTATTTTTTATAACGAACAGTATATCTGGACCGTTTCGGATGTATCAGGCTGTTTATCTGATGCGCTTTTCTGCAGTGAACAGTGAAGCAGACCATTTATTGTTTCCGCCTGGCCAGACCACTCACCTGATGTGCCTTTCCGCAGCGAACAGCTTCAAATCAGGCTGAAAGTTTTCAGTCCGGAAATTTTCGGACTTCCAGTTTATTTATTTCGGTTCCCCCTGTATTTCTCCTCACAGTATTTACAGCGGTAAATCTCCTTCTCCGGATCAGCCAGGAAGAAAATATGATCCAGCCCCTGCTCCTCGGAGGTGATGCACCGGGGATTTTTACATTTGATCACGTTCACGATCTGCTTCGGCAGCTTCAGCTGCTTTTTCTCCACAATCTCCTCATCCTTGATAATATTGACTGTAATATTATGATCGATAAATCCCAGAATATCCAGATTCAGATCCTCCAGGGGACATTCCACCTTGATGATGTCCTTTTTGCCCATCTTATTGCTGCGGGCATTTTTGATGATGGCCACCGTGCAGTCCAGCTTGTCCAGCTTCAGGTCATGATAAATGGTCATGGCCTTGCCTGCCTTGATGTGATCCAGAACATATCCCTCCCGAAGCGCTCCAACATTTAACATACCTTCACCTCCAGTAATGTGAGAATCAGTGCCATACGCACATACACGCCGTACTGTGCCTGTCTGAAATACGCCGCTCTGGGATCTGAATCCACCTCCACGGCGATCTCATTGACTCTGGGCAGAGGATGGAGGATATACATGTCCTCCCTGGCCAGTTCCATTTTCTGTTTGTCCAGAATATAAAAATCCTTCATCCGGACGTAGTCGTCCTCGTTGAAGAAACGCTCCTTCTGAACCCGGGTCATGTAAAGGATATCGAGCTGAGGTATGGCGTCCTCCAGGCGTTCCACCTCCTGGAAGGGAACATGGTTGCGCACCAGCACATCCTCCCGGATATAGCTGGGAATCCGCAGCTCCTCCGGTGAGATGAGAATAAATTTCACATTTTCATACCGGACAAGGGCTTCAATGAGGGAATGAACGGTACGGCCGAATTTCAGATCACCGCACAGACCGATGGTGAGATTTCCAAGGCGTCCTTTCAGGGAACGGATGGTGAGGAGATCGGTGAGAGTCTGGGTGGGATGCTGATGACCGCCGTCTCCGGCATTGATAACAGGAATGGAAGAAGCCATGGACGCTACCAGCGGGGCCCCCTCCTTCGGATGACGCATAGCGCAGATGTCTGCATAACAGGAAGTTACACGAATGGTGTCAGAAACACTTTCGCCTTTGGCAGCGGAACTGGAATTGGCGGAAGAAAAACCCAGAACCTGTCCGCCGAGGTTCATCATGGCGGCTTCGAAGCTTAACCGGGTGCGGGTGCTGGGCTCATAAAACAATGTGGCAAGCCTTTTTCCATCGCAGGCATGGGCGTATTTAGCGGGGTTCTTTTCGATGTCGCCGGCCAGGTCCAGAAGAGTGTCCAGCTCCTCCACGGAAAAGTCCAGCGGACTCATTAAATGTCTCATGACGATATCCTCCGTATATTGATGTGAGATTTGTACTGCCTTTTTACCTTCACATCATCATATACTACCTACGCCTTTTTTTCAACAAGAATTTTCTCAAACAGAAGCCCGGCGGCGAACCATACCGGCGCGTAATCCAGGCGGATCAGGCCCCTGTAATGAAAGGGGGACCGGCTGTAGTCCCAGGGACACATATGAAAATACCGGAGGAGAGAACCGCTGGAAAACTCGGTGATATAGATTCCCAGAGTATAGATGCAGCCTCTCACCATGGCGGGGACGTCGGAAATTCTTTCGTATACCGGTTTGATGACTGCGGCGCACCCGTAGATGGGAAACATGAGAAGGGAGGTTTTGCCCATCATGGTGGGCTCTCCGGAGAGAAGAGCGTGAAGGCCCGTCCAGAAGATTTCCATACACCATCCCACCGAGCCGCACAGCAGAAAATTTCGTTTCATCATGACAGCTTTCTCCTTTTGTGCATTGTGGGGGCAGACGCCCGAAGTACAGATTTTTTCTTTTTTTCTAGTATGACCGACCTTGAAAAAATCATACATCAATGATATGATTAGGACAATTGGGAAAAAATAGCTGCCGCCTGAAAAGTGCGGCCGAACGGGAGCATACAGACATGGATTATCAGGAAAGCAGAGCGTATATCGAGGACGCCCAGCAGTACGGAAGCGTGCTGGGACTGGACGGCATGAGGGAGCTGATGAGGCGTCTGGGCAATCCTCAGGATGAACTGAAAATCGTACACGTGGCCGGCACTAACGGAAAGGGTTCGGTCATCGCATATTTATATACCGTGTTATCCAGGGCCGGATACCGGGTGGGGCGCTATATCTCCCCCACGCTTTATTCCTACCGGGAGAGGATGGAGGCTGCCGGAGCCCTGATCAGCAGAGAAGAATTTGCCAGGCATCTCACAGCTGTAGCCTGCGCCATTGAGGAAATGATCAGAGACGGATTATCCCATCCCACCCCTTTTGAGATCGAAACGGCGGTGGCCTTTTTATTTTTCCGGGAAGCGCAGTGCGATCTGGTGCTGCTGGAGGTGGGACTGGGCGGGTCCCTGGACGCCACGAATGTGATCCCGGCGCCGGTGCTCTCCGTGCTGACGTCCATCAGCGTGGATCACCAGGCATATCTGGGAAATACGCTGGCGGAAATTGCGGAAAAAAAGGCCGGAATCATAAAATCCGGCGGCCGGGCGGTGACCACGGCCCAGAAGCCTGAGGTCATGGAAGTGGTCAGAAAAGCCGCGTCGGAAACACAGGCGCCGCTGACGGAGGCGGACACGGCCGGCGGAAAAATTTTATCAGAGAGTTATGAAGGACAGACCTTTTCCTGGCAGGGTGAGGAGTACAGCCTTCCTCTGGCGGGAGCCTGCCAGATGGAAAACGCCATTCTGGCTCTGGAGGCGCTGAGGATTTTGAATGAGTGCGGATATCCCACTTCATTGGAAGTCCAAAAAGAGGGACTCCGTTCTGCGCAGTGGAGGGGAAGATTCACTGTGATTCACAGGAAGCCTCTTATGGTGGTGGACGGCGCGCATAATCCGGGAGCCGCTGAGAAGCTGGCTCTGTCCATAGAGCGTTATTTCAGGGGGAAAACGATTTATTATCTCATGGGAATGTTCCGGGACAAGGACTGCCGCAGTGTGATCGCCCGGACCTGCCCCTATGCGAAGAAAATCTTCACCATTGTCGCGCCGAATAATCCCAGGGCTCTTTCCCCTGAGGAACTGGCGGAGCTTGTCAGGGAATTTCACCCTGACGCGGAGGCTTCCGCGTCCATAGAGGAAGGTGTGGACAAGGTCTTTCAGGCGGCCGGGGAGGAAGATGTGATTATTGCGTTTGGGTCGCTGGCTTTTATCGGGGAGCTGACGCGGATTGTGGAAGAAAGATTCGGGAAACCGGTGGGAGGAGACGAGTGCCTTTGATGGGTGTAGCCTGAAGATTGAAGATGAAGTTTTGATGAACGATATTCTGATGGACGAAACCTCCACGGGAGAAGTTCCAGCGAGTGACGTTCTGACGGATAAAGCGTAAACAGGTGAAGCTGTGACAGACGAAGTGTTAACGAGTGCAGCTTTAACAGAACAAAGTTTTCAGGTTGAAGTTTAGAAGGATATAGTTTAGACAGACAAGGTATCTGACAAATCTACAGAATAATAACGGGAGAGGAAGAATATGATTGATCTGCAGGAATGCCGGAAGGAAATCGACAGGATCGATGATGAGATCATACAGCTTTTTGAGAAACGGATGAAGGTCTGCGAGGACGTGGCGAGGTATAAGATCAGCACCGGAAAAAAGGTGCTGGATCCCCAGAGAGAGCGGGATAAAATAGAGGCGCTGAAAAAGAAGGCCCACGGCGAATTCAATACGCTAGGCGCCCAGGAGCTTTTCCATCAGATCATGGCTATCAGCCGGAAGCGGCAGTATCAGCTGCTCACGGAGAACGGCGTGACGGACGAGGAGGACTTCGCCATGGTGGACAGCCTCACTCTGGAAAATTCCACCGTGGTATTCCAGGGAGTGGAGGGAGCGTACAGCTATGCGGCCATGCGGGCCTATTTCGGCGAAGAGATCAGCAGCTATCATGTGAAAACCTGGCGGGACGCCATGGAGGATGTGGCGGCGGGCAGGGCGGATTACGGAGTGCTTCCCATCGAAAATTCCACCGCCGGGATCGTGGCGGATATCTACGACCTTCTCACGGAGTATCCCCTTTATATCGTGGGAGAGCAGGTGATCCGGGTGGATCATGTGCTTCTGGGACTTCCGGGAACCGATCCGGAGGAGATCCGGACAGTGTATTCCCATCCCCAGGGACTGGCCCAGTGCGGCAAATTTCTGGAGAAACACAGGAACTGGACTACGGTGGAGGTGGAGAACACCGCCGGAGCGGCGAAAAAGGTGAAGGAGGAGCAGATACCCTCCCAGGCCGCCATCGCCAGCAGGGAAGCGGGCAGGCTTTTCGGACTGTCCGTTCTGGCGGAGAATATCTGCCACAATGGCGCCAATGTCACCCGGTTTATCATTGTGGGCAGAAAGCCGGTATACCAGAAGGATTCCGGAAAGATCAGCATTTTCTTTGAACTGCCTCATGAGATGGGAACGCTGTACAGCATGCTTTCCCATATTATCTATAACGGTCTGAACATGACCAAGATCGAGTCCCGGCCCATCCCGGGGAGAACCTGGGAGTACAGATTTTTCGTAGATTTTGAGGGCAATTTAAGGGACAGCGCAGTGAAAAATGCCCTCCGGGGACTGGAAGCGGAGGCCAACCGCATGAGAGTCCTGGGAAATTATAACGTGATACAGGAATAAGGGAGGAACGACGGATGGCAAGAATTCAGGAATGTATTCTTTACCGTGATTTTCAGCACGGCGAGATTCTGGAAAGAATGACCGTTCTGATGGACGCATACGAAAATGAACCGGATGTGCTGGGAGTGCACAAGGAGACCTTTTACCAGTGTGTGAACGCTTTGGTGGAGATGGCAGGCGCCTACGGATTTTCCGGAAACCTGTGGCATAATTACCTTACCTTTCTGCTGGTGAACCATGAAAACGCCTTCAGCACCGCCAGCGAGATCCGGGGGAAAGTCAGCGGAAGTATTAACGATCTTGCGATGAATGACTTTGCCATATTTAAGGAATTATATGATTTTGATCTGACAGTATTTGACCTGATCTACGGTACGGCCTGCTGTCATGTGATCTGCGATTATCACAATATTGACGGAAACAGCAAAATGTTCAATCAGAGGATCCGGGACCGGATCTGCAGCATGAGTCAGACCCTTGCCCGGGCGAAGACCACGGAGGAATTTATGGAGGACATGGTTCAGTTCTACAAGGATTTCGGCGTGGGCAAGCTGGGGCTTCACAAGGCCTTCCGGGTGGATCATGACGAAAGAGGAAACGTGGTGATTGCTCCCATTACGAGGATTGCCCATGTGCAGCTGGAGGACCTGGTGGGCTACGAAATTCCCAAACAGAAGCTCATCGAGAACACCGAGGCCTTTGTCCGCGGCAGAAGAGCCAACAACTGCCTGCTTTTCGGGGACGCGGGAACGGGAAAATCCTCCAGCATCAAGGGAATCCTCAACCGCTATTATGATGAAGGCCTGCGGATCATCGAGCTGTACAAGCACCAGTTCCGGGACCTTCAGGACGTGATCACTCAGATCAAAAACCGCAATTATAAATTTATTATTTACATGGATGATCTTTCCTTCGAGGAATTTGAGACGGAATATAAATATCTGAAGGCGGTGATCGAGGGCGGTCTGGAAAAAAAGCCGGACAATATTCTGATCTACGCTACCAGCAACCGCAGACATCTGGTGCGGGAACGCTCCTCCGACAAGCTGGAGCTCTCGGACGAGGACGATCTTCATTCCTCCGATACCGTGCAGGAGAAGCTGTCGCTGGTGTACCGCTTCGGAGTGACGATTTATTTCGGCGCGCCCAGCAAAAAGGAGTTTCAGAATATTGTGCGGGTGCTGGCCCAGAGGAACGGAATCACCATGCCGGAGGAACAGCTGTTTCTGGAGGCCAATAAGTGGGAGCTTTCTCACGGCGGCCTGACGGGAAGAACGGCCCAGCAGTTTATCGATTACCTTCTGGGAAAGGCCCCCGCAGAGAAGCAGGCGCTCTGAAAAAATTCTGTTCCGACAGTTTCCGTCGGGTATGGATGGAGAAAAAGGTATTTCTGACGGAGGAGCATTCAGGCCGGAGCGTCAGTGGAAAAAATAAAACCGGTCTGGCGAGAATGTATTGTGGAGGAAGGAAGTTATGGCAATCACAACGTTTGCGGCGATCGACATCGGTTCCTACGAAGTCAGTATGAAGATCTTTGAGATGGGGAAAAAGACGGGACTTCGGGAGCTGAATTATGTGAGATACCGCCTGGAGCTTGGAAAAAGCGCGTATGCCAGCAGGAAGCTGGACAGAGACATGGTGGACGAGCTGTGTGAGATTCTGGTGGATTTCAGCCGCGTCATGAAGGAGTTCGGGGTGGAGGAGTACCGGGTGTGCGGCACCAGCGCCATCCGGGAGCTGGATAATCCCATCATCGTCCTGGAGCAGATTTACCGCAGGACCGGTCTGAAGGTGGAAATTCTCAGCAATGCGGAGCAGCATTTCCTTGGGTACAAATCCATTGCGGCCAATGAGAGCGGCTTCAAGCTGATGATCCAGAAGGGAACCGCCATTCTGGATGTGGGCGGAGGAAGTCTTCAGGTTTCTCTTTTTGACAAGGACGCTCTGGTGACTACGCAGTGCCTGAAGATCGGAAGCCTGCGTATCCGGGAGCGGCTGAAGGAGCTGGAAAAGACCAGCATCCACTATGATCAGCTGATCGAGGAATTTATCCGGAACGACCTGACGGCTTTTCAGAGGCTGTTCCTGAAGGACCGGGACATCAAAAATGTGATCCTCATGGGAGACTTTCTGACAGACACGATTTTCCAGGACGATCTGAAGGACGGAATTGTAACCAGAACGGAATTTACAGCCCGCTATGAGAACTCCGTGTACAAGACGGAGGAGGACCTGTCCCAGGAGATGGGAATCGACGTGGAGTACGCCTCCCTGGTGGTGCCCACCATGATCATCTGCAAGGATTTCCTGGATATTTTCAACGCGGAGTCCGTGTGGGTTCCCGGAGCCTCTCTTCTGGACGGCGTCGCTTACGATTACGGCGAGAGGAAGAAGATCATAAAAAGCGTACATAACTTCGAGAATGATATCTTGGTGGCTTCCCGGAACATCGCCAAGCGCTATTCCAGCGGCAAGAATCATATCCAGGGCACCACGAACCTTGCGCTTGCCATCTTTGACAGTATGAAAAAGATTCACGGCATGGGCTCCCGGGAGCGTCTGCTCCTTCAGATCGCGGTGCAGCTTCATGACTGCGGCAAATACATCAGCATGGGGGATGTGGCGGAGTGCTCCTACCGGATCATCATGGCGACGGAGATCATCGGACTGTCCACGGAGGAGCGGCACATTATCGCCTGCGCCGTGCGCTACAATACGACGCGGCTGATGCGGTATGAGGAAAATGTGGAGGAAGGACTGGATCGTTCTCAGTATCTTCTTGTGGCGAAGCTGACGGCCATCCTCCGTCTAGCAAACTCCATGGACCGCAGCCATTATCAGAAGGTGGAAAGCCTGAAGGCTGTTTTAAAGGACAGAGAACTGCAGCTGGTGGTGGACTCCAACAGGGATCTTTCCCTGGAGCTGGGGCTTTTAAAGGATAAAGTGGAATTTTTTGAAAACGTATTCGGAATTCGTCTGGTGCTGAGACGGAAGAGAAAGATGTAAAGGGAGGCAGGTTATGGATCTGAAAATGTTTGAAAAACCGGAATACTATGTGAACCGGGAGTTGAGCTGGCTGAAATTTGACGACAGGGTGCTGAGCGAGGCGAGGGATAAGAATATTCCCCTTTTTGAGCGGCTGAAATTCCTGAGCATCACCGCCTCCAATCTGGACGAATTTTATATGGTCCGTGTGGCTTCCCTGAAGGATCAGGTGCATCTTGGGTACGATAAACCGGACATCGCAGGCCTGACGCCCAAGGATCAGCTGAAGGAGATCAGCGCTCAGACTCATGAGCTGGTGCATGTACAGTACAGCACCTACAGCCGCTCCATCCTTCCTGCGCTGGAAAAGGCGGGGCTGCGGGTGATCGAGGAGCATGAGAGCCTGACGAAGAAGCAGGCTGAGTATGTGGACCGCTATTTCGAGGATAACGTGTATCCGGTGCTGACTCCCATGGCCATGGATTCCTCCCGGCCTTTCCCCCTGATCCGGAATAAGACGCTGAACATCGGCGCTCTGATTTCGAAAACAGATAAGAAAAAGGGCAAGGAGCTGCTGGAATTTGCCACGGTACAGGTGCCTTCCGTGCTTCCGAGAGTGATTGAGATTCCCTCCGGCAAGGATGGAGAGCGGGCAGTGATCCTTCTGGAGGAGATCATCGAAAGAAATATCGGCAAACTGTTCCTGAGCACGAAGGTGGTCTGCGCCCATCCCTACCGGATTATGAGGAACGCGGACCTCACTATCGACGAGGACGAGGCTGCGGACCTTCTGGTGGAGATTCAGAAGCAGCTGAAGAAGCGCCAGTGGGGCGAGGTGATCCGCCTGGAGGTGGAGGAGAAGATGGACAAGCGTCTTCTGAAAATCCTCAAGACGGAATTCAATATTAAGAGCGAGGATATTTTCAGCATCAGCGGTCCCCTGGACCTGACCATGCTGATGAAGATTTACGGTCTGGAGGGATTTGACCAGTACAAGACGCCGAAACATGTTCCGGCGCCGGTGGCGGCCTTCCAGAATGACAAGGATATTTTCCAGGTGATCCGGGAGGGAGATGTGTTCCTGCATCATCCCTACATGTCTTTTGACCCGGTGGTGAACTTTGTCAGGGCAGCGTCCAAAGACCCGGATGTTCTGGCCATCAAGCAGACTCTGTACCGCGTCAGCGGAAATTCTCCCATTATCGCCGCGCTGGCTCAGGCTGCGGAAAACGGGAAGCAGGTGTCCGTTCTGGTGGAGCTGAAGGCCCGCTTTGACGAGGAGCATAATATCGTCTGGGCGAAGATGCTGGAGAAAGCAGGCTGTCATGTCATCTACGGCCTGGTGGGCCTGAAGACCCACAGCAAGATCACCCTGGTGGTGCGCCGGGAGGAGACCGGCATCCGCAGATATGTCCATGTGGCTACAGGAAACTATAATGATTCGACGGCCAAGCTGTACACGGACTGCGGAATCTTCACCTGCGACGAGCGGCTGGGGGAGGACGCTACCGCCGTGTTCAACATGCTGTCCGGCTATTCCGAGCCCAGGCGCTGGAACAAGCTGATTGTGGCGCCTCTCTGGATGAAGGACCGTTTCCTGAAGCTCATCGAGCGGGAGGCGGAGAATGCGAAGAAGGGGATTCCCGCGTACATTGTGGCGAAAATGAATTCTCTCTGCGATCCGGCGATTATGGCGGCTCTGTACTATGCTTCCTCCTGCGGCGTGAAGATTCACCTTCTTGTCCGGGGTATCTGCTGTCTGAAGGTGGGAATTCCCGGCGTGAGCGAGAATATTCAGGTGCGCTCCATCGTGGGCGATTTCCTGGAGCATGGAAGAATTTTCTATTTCCACAATGCAGGCCATGAGGATGTGTATATGGGCAGCGCCGACTGGATGCCCAGAAACCTGGACCGCCGCGTGGAGATCGTCTTCCCGGTGGAGGATGAAAGGATCCGGAAGGCCGCTCTGCACATTCTGGATCTGGAATTTAAGGATAATGTGAAGGCGCATATTCTTCAGAACGACGGTACTTACGAGAAGCCAGACAAACGGGGCAAGGTGCTCATCAATTCCCAGATGGAATTCTGCCGGGAGGCGGAGGAGTATGCGGAGAAGAAGGACAATGAGGCGAAGCCCAATCCCAGGGTGTTCATTCCCGCGGAGCCGGTGGCGGATCTGAGTGAGGAGTGAGAGGCGGAAGAGAGGCTGGCAGCGGCTCAGAAAATAGAGTACAGGTAAGTAAAAAAGTATCGGGGTAATTCCCGGTACTTTTTTATTGAAGACAAAAAGAAACTGACCGCCTGCTGCGGCTGCTTCTTTTGTGTCTGGAGCTTTACGGGCGGATTCCCGGCATTTTTTTTCCAGATGCGACTGTTCCTTGCGGAGCAATTCCCTCTGTGTTACAATTAAGGAACATTGAGGGAACTTTTCTGATTATTATATGGAGGAATGTCAGATGAATCAGGGGCCGAAGAAAAAGCTGCCGGTGGGGATCGAGAATTTTGAGGAATTTTTCAGAGAAGATTTTTATTTTGTGGATAAAACCATGTTTATTGCAGAGCTTCTTTGTAACTGGGGAAAAGTGAATCTCTTTACGCGTCCAAGGCGTTTTGGCAAGTCACTGAATATGAGTATGCTGAAAAATTTTTTTGAAATTGGCAGGGACAGAAAACTTTTTGAAGGGCTGGGAATTTCTCAGGAAAAGGAATTATGTGAAAAATATATGGGAAAGTTTCCTGTGATATCCATTACTTTGAAGGACGTGGACAGACGTTCCTTTAGAGAGGCTTTGTCTGCCCTGAGAAATGTGATCGCCTCAGAGGCATCCGGGTTTTCCTTTCTGCTGGAAAGCGGGAATCTTACGGAAGATGAAAAAAGCATTTACAGGGCCATAACGAAGATGGAGGGAGGCTCCTACATTATGGATTCTGAACAGCTGGTGACAAGTCTGAAGAAATTATCGGAACTGCTGTCGAAGCATTACGGCAGTCAGGTAATTCTTTTGATCGATGAATACGATGTGCCTCTCGATAAAGCGTTTCAGTACGGATATTATGAGGAAATGGTAAATCTCATCCGGAGTATGCTGGGCAATGCATTGAAAACGAATGAGTATTTATATTTCGCGGTTCTGACAGGCTGCCTGCGGATTTCGAAGGAGAGTATCTTCACTGGGCTGAATAATCTGGAGGTTCATACGATAACGGACAGCAGATATGCCGGGTATTTCGGCTTTACGGAAACAGATGTGGCGGATATGCTGGAGTTTTATGGTCTGGAGGATCATGGGGCTGCTATAAGAGAGTGGTACGATGGATATCGATTTGGAAAAACAGAGGTGTACTGTCCCTGGGATGTGATCAATTACTGCAAAGCGCTGCTGGATGACCCGGACGCGGAGCCGGAAAACTACTGGGCAAATACCAGCGGAAATGCGCTGGTCCGGCGGTTTATCGGGAAGGCGGACAGAAGAACCAGGAGCGAGATAGAACGTCTGATCGCGGGAGAAAGTATTGTAAAAACTGTGAATCAGGAACTGACGTACAGTGAACTGGACAGCAGCATTGAGAATCTCTGGAGCGTGCTGTTCGCCACGGGTTATCTGACGTTAAAGGAGAGAAGTACCGGAAGGCAGTTCAGCCTGGTGATTCCCAACCGTGAAATCCGTGAACTGTTTATCAGTCAGATTCAGGAATGGTTTCAGGCGGAAAGCAGGGCAGACGTCGGGAAGCTGAGGGAATTCTGCAGTGCATTCCAGCAGGGGGATGCTGTGTTGGCGGAGGAGCTGCTGAATGAATATCTGTGGAAATCCATCAGTATCCGGGATACGGCCGTAAGAATGGACAGAAAGGAAAATTTTTATCATGGAATGCTCCTGGGGCTTCTGCAGTATGAGAGCGAATGGGATATTGCTTCGAACGCAGAGTCCGGGGAGGGCTACAGCGATATCCTGATCCGGACAGAAAACAGGACGGGAATCGTGATGGAGATCAAATATGCGGATGATGGAAATCTGGAGCAGAGCTGTGAGAATGCGTTGGATCAGATTGAGGAGAAAAAATACGACGCTGTTCTGAAAAAGGAAAGGATGAAGGAAATTCTGAAATATGGGATTGCTTTCTATAAAAAGAATTGCCGGGTTGTTTTGGACAGTAAAGAGTAGTCTGAAGAGATCGTGATATTAAGGAAATTTTTTGATTATATGGAGGAATGTCAGATGAATCAGGGACTGAAGAAAAAGCTGCCGGTGGGGATCGAGAATTTTAAGGAATTTTTCAGAGAAGATTTTTATTTTGTGGATAAAACCATGTTTATTGCAGAGCTTCTTCGTAACTGGGGAAAAGTGAATCTCTTTACGCGTCCAAGGCGGTTCGGCAAGTCGCTGAATATGAGTATGCTGAAAGCATTTTTTGAGACAGGCGCAGACAGTAAATTGTTCGATGGACTGAAAATCTCTCAGGAAAAAGAGTTGTGTGCTAAATACATGGGAAAGTTCCCTGTGATATCCATTACTTTTAAAAGTGTGGAAGGTTTCGATTATCAGACTGCCTGTGATGCGCTCCGTTATGTAATCGGAATGGAAGCGCTCAGATTTCGATTTCTGGAGAACAGCAGCAGATTGTCCAACGAAGAACATGTCATGTACAGAAATCTGATCAAAGTGGAAATGGGGCAGGGAGATTCTGTGTTTTCAATGAGCGAAAGTGTTCTGTTCACCAGTTTGAAAGTGCTGTCACAGCTTCTTTCCAAACACTATGACAGTCAGGTAATTCTTTTGATCGATGAATACGATGTGCCTCTTGATAAAGCGTTTCAGGCCGGATATTATGAGAAAATGGTAAATCTCATTCGAAGTATGTTGGGGAATGCATTAAAAACGAATGAGTATCTGTACTTTGCAGTTCTGACAGGCTGCTTGCGGATTTCGAAGGAGAGTATTTTTACCGGGCTGAATAATCTGGAGGTTCATACGATAACGGACAGCAGATATGCCGGGTATTTTGGTTTTACGGAAACGGATGTAATGGAGATGCTGGAGTTTTATGGTCTGGAGGATCACGGGGACACCATAAGAGAATGGTATGATGGATACCGATTTGGAAAAATGGAGGTGTACTGTCCCTGGGATGTGATAAATTACTGCAAAGCGCTGCTGAATGATTCAGATGCAAAACCGCTGAATTACTGGGCAAACACCAGCGGAAATGCGCTGGTCCGGCGGTTTATCGGGAAGGCGGACAGAAGAACCAGAAGCGAGATAGAAAATCTGATTGCGGGAGAGAGTATTGTAAAAACTGTGAATCAGGAACTGACGTACAGTGAACTGGACAGCAGCATTGAGAATCTCTGGAGCGTGCTGTTCGCCACGGGTTATCTGACGTTGAAGGAGAGAAGTACCGGAAGGCAATGCAGTCTGGTAATTCCCAACCGTGAAATCCGTGAACTGTTTATCAGTCAGATACAGGAATGGTTTCAGGAGGAGAGCAGGGCAGACGCCGGGAAGCTGAGGGAATTCTGCAGAGCGTTTCCGCAGGGGGACGCTGTGCGGGCGGAGGAGCTTCTGAATGAATATTTGTGGAAATCCATCAGTATCCGGGATACGGCTGTGAGAGCAGACAGAAAGGAAAATTTTTATCATGGAATGCTCCTGGGGCTTCTGCAGTATGAGAGCGAATGGGACATTACGTCGAACGCAGAGTCGGGAGAAGGATACAGCGATATCCTGATCCGGACAGAAAACAGAACGGGAATCGTGATGGAGATTAAATATGCGGATGATGGAGATCTGGAGCAGAGCTGTGAGAAAGCACTGAACCAGATTGAGGAGAAAAAATACGATGCTGTTCTGAAAAAGGAAGGGATGAAGGAAATTCTGAAATATGGGATTGCTTTCTATAAAAAGAATTGCCGGGTTGTTTTGGACAGTAAAGAGTAGTCTGAAGAGATCGTGATATTAAGGAAATTTTTTGATTATATGGAGGAATGTCAGATGAATCAGGGACTGAAGAAAAAGCTGCCGGTGGGGATCGAGAATTTTAAGGAATTTTTCAGAGAAGATTTTTATTTTGTGGATAAAACCATGTTTATTGCAGAGCTTCTTCGTAACTGGGGAAAAGTGAATCTCTTTACGCGTCCGAGGCGTTTTGGCAAGTCACTGAATATGAGCATGCTGAAATGTTTTTTTGAAATTGGCAGGGACGGGGAGCTTTTTGAAGGACTGAGGATTTCTCAGGAAAAGGAATTATGCGAAAAATATATGGGGAAGTTTCCTGTGATATCCATTACTTTGAAGGATGTGGACAGACGTTCCTTTAGAGAGGCTTTCTCCGCACTGAGAAATGTGATCGCCTCAGAGGCTTCCGGGTTTTCCTTTCTGCTGGAAAGCGGGAAGCTCACGGAAGATGAAAAAAGCATTTACAGGGCCATAACGAAGATGGAGGGAGGCTCCTATGTTATGGATTCTGAACAGCTGGTGACAAGTCTGAAGAAATTATCGGAACTGCTGTCGAAGCATTACGGCAGTCAGGTAATTCTTTTGATTGATGAATATGATGTGCCTCTTGATAAGGCATTTCAGTACGGATATTATGAGGAAATGGTTTCTCTGATCAGAAACCTGTTCAGCAGCGCATTAAAAACCAATGAATATCTGTACTTCGCGGTTTTGACGGGATGCCTCCGCATTTCCAAAGAAAGCATTTTTACCGGATTGAATAATCTGAAAACCTATACTGTTACGGACAGTAGATATGGCGGATATTTCGGTTTTACGGAAACAGATGTACAGGAGATGCTCCGTTTTTATGGATTGCTGGATCATGCGGATGCCATAAAGGAGTGGTACAACGGATATAGTTTTGGAAAGACGGATATTTATTGTCCCTGGGATGTGATCAATTACTGTGACGCGCTGTGCGCGGATCCCCAGACTCCGCCCAGAGATTACTGGTCGAACTCCAGCGGGAACGGCCTGGTGAAGCGTCTGATTTACATGGCGGATCAGACCACGAAGGAGGAAATCGAACGTCTGATTAACGGAGAGTCGATTGTCAAGCCTGTCAGGCAGGAGTTGACATACAAAGACATTGACAGTTCCATCGATAATATCTGGAGTATCCTTTTTTCCACCGGCTATCTGACTCAGCGGGGCAATTCTTATGGAGATGAACTGGAACTGGTTATTCCGAATAAGGAAATCACGAAATTGTTTGTCCGGATGGCGAAGGAGTGGTTTACCGAGACAGCAAGAGCGGATTTTTCCAGAATAGAAAAATTCTGCATGGCCTTTCCCAGGGGCGATGCGGATACGATCTGCGAAATGCTCCAGGATTATCTGTGGGATTCCATCAGCGTGCGGGATATCGCAATACGAAAGAGCCTGAAGGAAAATTTCTATCATGGCATGGTTCTGGGACTTTTGCGGAGCCGGGGCGACTGGATTATCCGATCCAACGAGGAACTGGGAGAAGGCTACAGTGACATATCCATCTGCACACCGGAGAGGACAGGAATTATCATCGAACTGAAATATCAGGAGGATGGAAACCTGGAGAAGGGCTGCACGGAGGCTCTGGAGCAGATCGAAACGAGGAAATACGCAGAAGGTCTGAAACGCCAAAGAGTGCAGAAGATTATCAGGTACGGAATTGCGTTCTGGGAAAAGGAATGCATGGTGATTACCGCTTGAAACAGCAGATTCGCCGGCAATGAAACGTCGAAGAGCGGAGAAGATTATCAGATACGGAATTGCGTTCTGGGAGAAGGAATGTATTGTGATCACCGCATGAAGAAACAGATTCACCGGCAGTGAAGATTTTTAAGAAACAAAAAAATCCCCGGAGGGATTTTAAAGGAATGGTATAGAATATAGAGTCAAAATATGGAGGAAAATCCGTAAAAAATGGATGTTCCTCCTTTTTTCTGTCGCTAATCTACCTCTTTAGCGACACATCTTTTTTAGCGTTTTTTGCGTCTTTTTTCAAGACATTAGTTATGATAGCATCCCATACATGTCTTGTCAAGCCGTCATTTCTGGTATTTTCTGTCCAAATTCCCATCATTTTATGCTGAAACTGTTCCAAAATTCAGTAAAAATCGAGTTTTCCGAGGCCATAAGTGGTCAAATAAGTGGTCAGACTTTGCGTCCGGGAGGCCGCATAAATACTGGATTTTTTCTGCGTTTAATTGCATGCAATAAATTTTAAAAGTGGTCAAAATAAGTGGTCAAACACGGAAGCCAGGCCGGAAACAGAGAACAAATTCAAGGCTTCTCCGGGATATAGTCGCTAATGAGGTAGATTAGCGACAGATTTTAGTAAAAAGAGGCATTTTTGGAAAGATTCCGTGCATGATTTTGGGGAAGTGAAAATAAAGTTTCATGCTTATTTATGGTATGAGTCACAAAACAGAGCGGGATTAAAAAATTTCAGCTGGTTTCACATTGGATCTTCACGTCTTATTTACTATACATTAGCGGCATTTTGAAATCAATAGATCAGTTATGAAAGCTTTGGTATGAAATAGCTTTGCTGACGAATTGAGTGAATAGAAAATGCTTTTTCTTCCTTACCTAGAGCGGTGAGGAAGAAAAAAGAATAATGTGACAAGTAAAAAATAGAAATAAGATGCGATGCTTTGAATCTGGCAAAAGAACTGAAGGGATGAAAAGAACATGAGTACCGGGCAGGGTTACAGCATAACCACGTACAGATTCCGGTTACAGTGCGGCCACCCGGAGTGGCTGATGAGAACGCAGGAGCTTTACGACAGGATTGTGAAATTCTATTACGACCTTCTGCTGGCTCATGAAGAACTCTGGGAGCAGAACAGTCAGGAAACCCTTCGTTCCCTGGAGTTTCTGAGCCTTCCCGGAAAAGAAAAACGGAGACCGCAGACGCCGTTCCCCTGGGAGGATGTCCCGCCCTATTTCCGCAGGGCGGCCATCAACGGAGGAATCGCAGCGGCGAAAAGTTATCTGTCGAGGAAGAGAGCCGTAGATCATTCTGATGAAAGCACGAGGGAAGGTTTGTATACAGATCCGATTAACAATAGTTCTGATGCCGGACCGGACAAAAAACCGCATTTTGTTCCGAGGGCGGAACTCCCGGCGGCAGAGATAAATTCCGCGGCAGTCTATTACAGCCGTATGTACCGTGATTTCTCTCCGGAGCACATTACTTTAAGGGTGTGGGATGGAGAAAAATGGAACTGGCTGGGCTGCAGGCTTTCCGGCAGGGAATTTCCTCCGGAAGCCAGGGTGCTTTCTCCATCTGTGGTATCAGAAGGATCCTTTCTTATGCTTCATGTGCCTGTCAGGGAACCTGTGGAGGACACCGCTCCCGTAAAGAAACGCATGCGGGAAGGCGGAAACATCTGCGGAGTACAGTTCACCAACGGGGACGCTTTCGCAGCGGCCAGCATCTGTGACGCGGAGGGAAACGAGACTGCCGTGAAATTTTTTAACGGCGGCGTGGAATACAGCCATCATTGCCGGAAGGTGCTGGAAAAGATCAGCCGTTCCATGGACGCTCTGGGGGATTTTCCGGAAGGTCCGGCCAACAGAAAGTACTGGATGCACCTGAAACACCTGAGGGAACATTATGCTCATCAGGTCAGCCGGGAGATCGTCCGTTTCTGTGAGCAGAACCGGGCAAGTATCATTGTCCTTCCGAAATATAATAACGATTATGTCTGGAAAGTGATGAAAGGCTCGGGAAACTGGAGCCCTCTGCATTTAAGCTTCCGTATCCGCAGCTATCTCCGGTACAAAGCATGGCAGTCCGGAATCATCGTGATCGAGTCCTACGCCGGGGGAGCCAGTACAGTTTGCGCCAGATGCGGCCAGCCGCTGGCGGAGAGGGACGGAAAAGCGAAGGAGTTTGTCTGCCGGATGGGACATCGGGGAAACTGGTATCTGAATACGGCCAGGAATCTGGCGGTGAACTGCCGGAAACAGTTCCGGGAGAGGGAACTCGGGTGAGTGGCTTAATCCGTGAAAGAGCTGTCACAATTCAGCGAAGGAAAAGTCCAGGAAGCTGCCCCGGCGGTTCTGTCTTTTGGATAAATATTTTAATAACGGAATTGGAGCGGATAAGGACCGCTTTAATTTATAAAAGGCGAAAGCTGAAAAACGGAAGCCGCCAGTGACGGTTTCTGTTGGGTTGAATACCGCCCGTCGTGTCTTGACGTCCGGAAAAGCCGGGATAAGGAGAGACGGCAAAGACGCTCTGCCCAGGATTGATCACTGTCTACCGTGGAAAGAGACAGCGGGCAGGGGAGAGTATTCCAAGTTATAAAAAGAGTGATATGAAGAACCGGTCACTCAAAGAGAAATCAGGAAACTGTGAGAAGGTGTCGGAGTATGGGAATGCGTCATAAGGTAGGGAAATCGTCATGAGGCTGAAAAATATTGTGATTGCTGCAGCCGCTGTTTTTCTGGCTGCAATTGCGGTATTTGACTGGCTGCTGTGCATTGCCCTTTCCAGAAATGAACGGCGGATGGAACAAAAGCAGAATACTGACCGGAGCCGGGAAAATATCAATCCCCGCAGAAAGAACAGAAAAAGGCTGGAACACTGGCAGGTCATTGCGCTCTTTATGGTGGCGTATGACATTGTGGCTGTGAACGGAGCCTACGGACTGTCCCTGTGGATTCGGTTTGACTGTATGTATTCCAGAATTCCCGGAAATTATCTGTCCGCATGGATGAAATTTATTCCGGCATATACTCTGATCTGCCTTGTGATCTTTGAATGTTTTCATCTGTATAACAGCATCTGGAGATTTGCCAGCTACAGTGAACTGCTCCGCATCACTGCTGCGTGCGGGATTACATCGCTGATACATATTACCGGAATTACGGCGATCTTCTGCCGGATGCCGGTTTCCTATTATCTCATAGGGACTGCCATTCAGTTCTTAATGATTCTGGGAGTCCGGTTTTCCTACAGGCTGATTCTGATGGAAAAATCCAGACGGGAAAAAAGCGGAGACGGGATGCGCCGCCGGGTCATGCTGATCGGGGCGGGAGCGGCCGGACAGATGATCCTGCGGGAGCTGAATCTGGCGCGGGAAACCAGCGCGAAGGTCTGCTGCATTATCGATGATAATCCCAATAAGTGGGGAAGGTCCATAGAAGGAATCCCCATTGTGGGAGGCAGGGAAGATATTCTGGTGAACGCGGAGAAATACAGGGTGGATCAGATTTTTCTGGCCATTCCCAGTTCTGACGCGGAGACCAGAAGAGACATTCTGAATATCTGCAAGGAAACAGGATGCGACATGAAAATCCTTCCGGGCATGTACCAGCTGGTAAACGGCGAGGTGTCCGTGGGCCAGATGAAGGAAGTGGCCGTGGAGGATCTTCTGGGAAGAGATCCCATTAAAGTGAATCTGGAGGAAATCTTCGATCATATCAGCGGAAGAACCATCCTGGTGACCGGAGGGGGAGGTTCTATCGGAAGCGAGCTCTGCAGGCAGATCGCGGCCCATGCCCCCAGACAGCTGATTATTTTTGATGTATATGAGAATAATGCCTATGATATCGAGCAGGAGCTGCGCTCCGGCTATCCGGATCTGTGCCTTACTGTACTGATCGGGTCTGTACGGGACAGCCGGCGGATCAACAGTGTTTTTGAAAAATATCAGCCGGAGATCGTATACCATGCGGCGGCGCATAAACATGTTCCGCTGATGGAGGACAGCCCCTGCGAGGCTATTAAAAATAATGTCATGGGTACATATAAAACTGCCTTGGCCGCTCTTCGGAACGGATGCCGGAGGTTTGTGCTGATCAGCACGGACAAGGCGGTGAATCCGACAAATATGATGGGAGCCAGCAAGAGACTGTGCGAGATGGTGATCCAGTCCATGGACAGGATCAGCGCAGAGCACAGGGAGGATATTCTGCCGAATCTGAACGGGCATTTTTATGAGGATGATGAGAATGGGAAGAGCCATTTGGAGTCGGCGGGACGATTAGGGAATGTAGGGACAGATTCAAATGAGGCGGCTCAGTCACGGGATGGGAAAGCGGAATTCGGGAAGGCGGGGAAATCACGGAGCACGAGAACAGAGTTTGTGGCTGTTCGATTCGGAAATGTTCTGGGAAGCAATGGATCCGTGATTCCGCTGTTTAAAAAACAGATTGCCCGGGGAGGTCCGGTGACAGTGACCCATCCGGACATTATCCGGTATTTTATGACTATTCCGGAAGCGGTGAGTCTGGTACTGCAGGCCGGGACCTATGCCAGAGGAGGAGAAATCTTTGTGCTGGATATGGGAGCGCCTGTGAAAATCGATACGCTGGCGAGAAATCTGATTAAATTGTCAGGGTACAAGCCGGATGTGGATATTCCAATTGTGTATACCGGACTGCGCCCGGGAGAGAAGCTGTATGAAGAGAAGCTGATGGCGGAAGAGGGACTGAAGAAAACCAGGAATGATCTCATACATGTTGGAAAACCGATTCCTTTTGATGTGGAAGAATTTCTGGGACAGCTGGAGGAACTGGCGGAGGCAAGTTACGGGAATTCGGAAAAGATTGTGGAACTGGTGAAAAAGATTGTGCCTACTTATCGGCCGGAGGCGATGGAGATGGTGAAGTGGGATGAAGTGTATGGAGAGCTGATGCGGCAGGTGGCCGTGGCGGCGGAGAACTGACAGGCAGATGAATATTCGAAAAATGTCAGAAACAATCATTGGGAAGTGAGTAAAAATGCAGAAGAAAGCAGAAGATGAAAATACCTCGGTTTCTATTTTGGAAGATCCCCGGTTCAGCGGAATCAGGCCGTTTACGAAAAAGGTCTGGTTATCATCTCCCACGATGCATGGCGAGGAACTGGATTTTGTGAAGGAAGCTATTGAGACAAACTGGGCACGACGCGATTATAGCAATGCCATAGTGACGATATGATAAAAGAAAATGCTTTATGAGGAGCAGGAAAATGGATAGAAATGAAATCATAGCTGATCCCAGGTTTGCTGGGATCAGTTCATTTAAAAAGAAAGTGTGGTTATCATTGCCTACGATGCATGGAGAAGAACTTGCTTTCGTCGAAGAGGCTGTGAGAACCAATTGGGCGCGACGCGATTATAGCAACGTCATATGAGGGAGAGGAAAATGGATAGAAATGCAATAATAGCTGATCCACGGTTTGCCGGAATCAGCCCATTTGAAAAGAAAGTATGGTTATCGTCGCCCACGATGCACGGGGAAGAGCTTGCTTTTGTCGAAGAGGCCGTCAGAACGAATTGGGCGCGACGCGATTATAACAACGCCATATGAGGGAGAGGAAAATGGATAGAAATGCAATAATAGCTGATCCTAGGTTTGCTGGGATCAGTCCATTCGAAAAGAAAGTGTGGTTATCGTCGCCCACGATGTACGGGGAAGAGCTTGCTTTTGTCGAAGAGGCCATAAGGACTAACTGGGTGAGCACAGTCGGAGAGAATATCGACGAGTTGGAAAAAATGATCGCAGAATATCTCGGGATGAAATATGCCGTTGCCTTGTCCTGCGGAACGGCAGCATTACATATGTGTGTGAAGCTGGCAGCGGAGCGGATCAATCCGGGAGCAAAGCTGGGAAACAGCCTGGCGAGACAAAAGGTATTCTGCTCGGATATGACGTTTGACGCTTCGGTGAACCCAGTTGTCTATGAGGGCGGCGAGCCAGTCTTCATCGACACGGAATACGATACCTGGAACATGGATCCGGCAGCCCTTGAAAAGGCATTTGAGATGTATCCGGATGTGAAGCTGGTGGTGCTGGCGCACCTGTATGGCGTTCCGGCGAAGATGGATGAGATCATCCAGATCTGTCGGGAGCATGGTGCGCTGATCGTGGAGGACGCGGCGGAGGCGATGGGAGCCGGATATCGGACAGGAGCTGGGAAAGTCCATGCAGTGTGTCAGTCCAAAGCCGGGTTAATAGAGAATTTAGAGGAATACAGAAAATGCGGTAGCTTTGGTGATTTCGTCGCAGTTAGTTTCAATGGCAACAAGATCGTGACTGGAAGTTCGGGTGGGATGTTTATCACGAATGAGAGAGCTGACGCGGACAAGGCCCGTAAGTGGAGTACCCAGAGCCGGGAAGCGGCACCGTGGTACCAGCACGAGGAACTTGGTTACAACTACCGTATGAGCAATATTATCGCCGGAATCGCAAGGGGTAACATGCTTCACATAGATGAACATATCGGGCAGAAAAGAGTGATCTATGAGCGGTACAGGGAAGGTTTGAAGGATTTGCCTGTGACGATGAACCCATATATAGAGGGGAATATGGAGCCAAACTACTGGCTGAGTTGCCTTCTGATCAATGAGGAGGCCATGTGCCGGCAGGTCAGGGGTGAGAAGAACTACCTATATATAAGCGGACCAGGAAAGAGCTGTCCGATGGAGATCCTGGATGCGTTGACTGCGTTCAATGCGGAAGGCAGACCGATCTGGAAACCGATGCATATGCAGCCGTTGTATCGAATGAATCCGTTTATCACAGTGGAAGGAAATGGGAGAGCAGGCTCCAACGCTTACATATCTAGTGGAGAGCGAATGGATATCGGAGCAGATATTTTTCAGAGAGGACTATGCCTTCCGAGTGATAACAAGATAACTGCCGAAGAACAGGATATGGTGGTTGAGATTATACACAGTTGTTTTAATTAAATGTGAATAACAAGCAAGTTGAAAGACAGCAAAAATGAGGGAGTGTATATAATTGTTTTATGGTAAGAAAGTAATCATAACTGGTGGCGGTTCTGGAATGGGACAGGAAACAGCACTGGAGTTTGCGAGACAAGGGGCAGAAGTATTCATTATAGGACGTAGCGATTATAAGTTGATACAAACTTCAAAAATTGCTCATAGTGAAGGATTAAGGATTAGCTATCAGGTGTGTGATGTTGCCAATAAAGAGCAAGTAGCAGATTTTTTTGATCGGTTTGAAAATAATCCGCCTCAAATTGTAGTTAATGCCGCGGGTGTAATAAATGTACAGAAAAAAGATGGAGCCCAGGATGATGAGACTACAATGCGGGTCAATTATTTTGGTACTTTTAATGTTTGCGAGAAAGCGATACCGATGATGATCAGAGCGAAAGTCGAAGGAATTATTATTAATATTGCTTCGATAGCAGGCATAAATGGCAGCGGCAAATTTCTTACTTATTCCGCATCGAAAGGAGCGGTTATCAGTTATACAAAAGGATTGGCAAGAATGTATGGCAAAAATGGAATTAGAGTAAATGCCATTTCTCCGGGAGTTATTGTCACTCCAATGTCATATGTTGAAAATCCCAATTTTAATGACGGAATGGAACGGAGAATTCAGCAGCATCCTTTAAAACGTCTTGGAACTGCAAGAGATGTAGCTTTAGCAGTTATGTTTTTGGCCTCAGATAATTCAAGCTTTATTACGGGGCATAATCTTGTTGTTGATGGCGGACTAACTATTTGAGGAGACACAGTATGAAAAAATTACTTATTTTAGGAAGTGATATGGGGACGACATATATTATCCAATATGCCAAGAACGAAAATATATATACTATAGTTTCTGATGACAGAACGTTTGAACGTTCTTATGCGAAACAAATCGCGGATGAGTATTGGATGATAAGCACAACAGAAATACAACTGTTAGCAGAAAAATGCAGGAAAGAAGAAATCAGCGGAATTATTTGCGGTGCTAGCGATTTTAATACGGATAGATTATTAGAATTGAGTGAAGCAACGTGTCTGCCATGTTATACAAATTTCGAAACTTGGAAATATTCGAGAAATAAAGGACTTTTTAAACATATATGTGAAAAAGTTGGAGCTCCTGTAGCGCAAGGGTATTATTGTCAAGATTATAGAAACCCTGCTGAGATTGATAAATTGGATATAGTGTATCCAGTGGTTGTAAAGCCGGTTGACCTATCGGGAAGTCGCGGTGTCAGCTATTGTTACAATCGTGAAGAACTTAATGTTGCGATAGATAAAGCATATAGATTATCCGTAAATCCAGAATTAATTATAGAAAGAAAACTTAATGGGAAGGAATTTGTCGCGTATTATGCAGTTGCTGAAGGTGAATTATCTTTATTTGCGTTCCATACAGTCAATAATCATCACGGTGTAAGCGGCCCTTGTGACGTGATAGATTCAACGGCCACGAACTATCTTGATTTATTTGTACAAGATTGTGACAGTAAACTGCGATCTGCTTTGAAGCAATGCGGAGTTAGAGACAATATTGTTTGGGTGCAGCTTCTTCTTGATGAAGATACACATTTTTACGTTATAGAAATCGGTCAGCGATTTGGCGGTGATATGACAGTGGTACCCTTTTCAAAGGTGAATAATTTTAACGCGGTCAAATGGAGTGTAGAGTGTGCAATGGGTAAGAAACATACCATCAGCGAACTGCCTGTTTCTCAAAATAGGTTTCATGGTCCATGTGCCTGTGCATATCGTATAAGAGTCAACAAAATCGGAAGAATATCAGGCTTTACGGAAACTGAGCATATGAGCAATAATGGAATCCAAATTATGTATTCTGGAGTAAAAGGAGATCATGTGTTTCCCTATAGAGTCGTTGCAACTGCTTTGATAAATGCGGATTCATTTAAAGACTTGTGCAGAAAAATAAAAATCGTCAATGATGAATTCAAGGTCTTGTCAGGTGATGAAAATCTTATGATGAAATATGAGTCATTTGAAGTATTTGAAAAAGAGTCTTTTCATAATTAATTTATATGTTTAAAGGAGAAAATCTAACATGAAGAAGTATTTGAAACAAACATTGGCAAGTAGCTTTATAGTTTTAATCATTACGATAGTCATACTTATTTCTGGTGTTGCAGTTTTGGGGCAGAATCCCCACATCCCACTTATATTTTCCAGTTTTGTGGTAATGATTTATGGATTGTTATGTGGCATTGAGTGGAAGAAATTGATTCGACACATTGTATCCAGTATATCGGAATCTATTGAGGTAATGATCATCATTTGTCTTATTGGTGTTTTGGTAGCAACATTGATGGCGTCTGGGGCCGTACCTGCTGTAATTTTTTATGGTTTGAAACTACTTTCACCGGGAGTTTTTCTACCATTTGTTCTTGTTATTTGTAGTGTTATGTCTATATGTACAGGTTCATCATGGACAACAATCGGAACTATAGGCATTGCATTTATCGGAATTAGTCATGGTTTGGGGATTCCTCTTCCTATTACAGCAGGAGCAATTCTTTGTGGAGCATATTTTGGGGATAAACAGTCTCCAGTTAGTGACTCTACTAATTTCGCAGCAGGAGTTGCCAAGACAGGACTTTATGAGCATACGAAGTCGATGTTATATTCTACTGTTCCAGCCCAGATAATTGCTCTTATCATTTTTGTTGTTATTGGCCTTTTTTATAGGTCGAAAGCAATTGATTATAGCCAGATTACTGTCATGCAAAATGGAATTTATAATAATATAAAAATCAATGTTCTTCTTATATTTCCCATAGTATTTATGATGATATTAATTGTCAGAAAAATACCTGCAATTCTGACAATTATTCTCACTATTATAGTTGCGGGAATTATTATGATAGGAGTTCAGTCGATTTCTGTAAAAGACGCATTTACAATAATGTATTCAGGAAATGTAGGAACAACAGGTATTGAGGTGGTCGATAAATTGTTAACAAGAGGTGGTTTGACTTCAATGCTTTCAACAATCGCGTTAATGCTGATTTCTCTGATGCTTGCGGGATTGTTACAGGCGACTTCTATCATTAAGGTAGTATTGGATAGCATGAGAAAACATATAAACAGTGATTTTAGTTTGATCTTCATTACTTTGATATCTACAATTATACTTAGTTTTCTTGCCTCTGATCCCTATTTGGCGATGCTCATTCCTGCAAATTTGTTTGGATTAGAATTTGATAATCGGGGAATTAGTAGATCTGTATTATCAAGAACGTTAGAGGATGGTGGAACAATTATTTGTCCGATGGTGCCATGGGGGACAAATGGTCTGTATTGTTCGGCAACCTTAGGGATTCCGGTATTAACTTACTTACCCTATTATTTCCTAGGATTTTTGGATCCAATTGTAGCTGTAATAAATGCCAAATTTGGATGGGGTGTGATAAAAAATCGGGTACTAAAAAACAGCTAATGAAGAAAAAGCATAATATAAAAACGTAGATATTATTTGATTTGAATATGCAAGAATTATGTTTGAGTGGTGATCATCAATGAGAGCAATAAATTTAATAATAAAACGTATTTTTGATTTATTAGTAAGTCTAATATTATTGTTTATCTTAAGTCCATTTTTCCTTGTAATAGCGGTTGCTATCAAATGTACTTCGAATGGTCCTGCCTTTTTCTTGCAAGAACGTATTGGATATCAGGGAAAGATATTCAAGATTATTAAGTTCAGAACTATGGTCGTGAATGCGGAACATATAGGGGATGGAGTTTGTATATATGATAAGTCAGATCCGAGAGTCACAAAAATTGGGCGTTTTCTCCGATCCACAAGTTTAGATGAATTACCTCAATTGATTAATGTGGTAAAAGGAGACATGTCTATTGTAGGTCCTCGTCCACCAGTTACATATAATCCATATGATGGTTATGAAAATTATCCGGAGTGGGCTAAAAAGCGATTTATTATGCGCCCTGGCATAACTGGACTTGTACAGGTTAAATTGAGGGATTCGAATTGGAATGAAAAGATGAAAATCGATATGGAGTATATAAATAAATTCAGTATATTTCTTGATGTGGAGATACTATTTAAGACTGTCTTGACGGTGCTACAAGGGAAAGGAACTTAACATGTGTCTACAATACTTTGGCCTATGTGCAAATAACTATCTATGGATGAAACGTGAGGATTTGATACCGTATTCATTTGGAGGGAATAAGGTCAGAAAAGCAGTCCATTTTTTCAAGGAGATTGACAAGGGGAGATTTGATACTGTTGTTACATATGGAAGTGGTAGTTCAAATCATTGCCGGGTAGTTGCAAATATGGCGGCAGAAAGATGCATAGAATGCTATATCATATCACCTGAGGAAACGATAAAGAGAACTTTCAACACTATATTTATGGAACTGTTCGGGGCAAAAATGATCGTTTGTCCGATTGAAAAAGTACACGATACAATTGAAAAAACACTAGGGAAGTTGAAATCCGAAGGTAAAAAACCTTACTTTATCCCAGGTGGCGGTCACGGAAATCTCGGCACAAAAGCATATGTAGATTGTTTTCATGAGATTAGACAATTTGAGAAAGAAAACGGAATTAAATTTGATTATATTTTTCATGCGTCAGGTACTGGCACAACTCAGGCGGGACTTATTTGTGGGAGACTTCTGGAAAATGATCCGATCAAGATAATCGGAATAAGTATAGCAAGAAAAAAACCTTATGGAAGGGATGTCGTTGTAAACAGTGTTAAGGATTATATTACAAGTATGGGTATGATAATAAACAAGGATGTGATAGAAGAAGCGACGAATTTTGATGATTCTTACGTTTGTGGCGGTTATGGTAAAGACTCTGAGAGAATAAGAAGTGTAATTAAGAATATGTTTGTAAAGTATGGCGTACCAATGGACAATACATATGTGGGAAAAGCTTATGCAGGTATGCTTGAGTATATCAAAAAGCACAGTATAAGAGATAAGAAAATATTGTTTATCCATACAGGAGGAGCACCATTGTTTTTTGATATATGGAAAGAGACAAATAATGAGATTTGAATATCAGAAGATTTCTGATATACCTCCCGTTAGTTTGGTTGGCAAACATCGAAAATGGTGTTGGAATTGTTTTGCAATATAACTGAGGTGACAGAGCGAAAAAAAGAATGTCATTGAAGCTGCTAAGAATTTTGAAAAATATGTGAAAGAGAAAAAGCAATTACGTTCTATACAATTCATTCAACATTGGTGGACGATTAGGAACATTTACTTAATGAGATTAGGAATAAAGATGTTGAATAGAACAACGTTTCTTGAAGAGAGTCAAATAATGAATGCCACATTAGTTCAATAGTTCTTTTCTTGGGAAGGAAAAGCCATTCAAGAAAGATATAAGAAAATTTTAAATAATCAGAGGTGATAGTTATGAACATTATGATTCTCAGTGTAGGCACACGTAATAAGATTGTGCAGTATTTCAAGAGGACATTGTTGGGGGTCGGAAATGTTATAGCTACGGATGCGAGTCCGCTTGCTCCTGCACTTTATGAAGCGAACAGATATTACATAGTTCCTCGCATAACAGAAGAAGGCTATATAGATAAGATACTTGATATTTGCAAGCGAGAACAGATCAAAGGAATATTTTCTCTCATAGATCCGGAATTATCGCTTTTAGCAAGAAATAATAATAGATTTATTGAGATTGGCGTAACTGTAATAGGTTCATCGATTGAACTTTGTGAAATGAGTCTAAACAAATGGAAGATGTACCAGTGGCTGAGTTCACATGGTTATAACTGCGCGAGAAGTTACATTGATAAGACAAGGTTCTATGACGATGTTGAGCTTAAAAAAATGTTCTATCCCGTGTTTGTTAAACCCATTTATGGAAGTGCGAGTGTATCTGTTTCAAAAGTCTATGACAGGGAAACAATGGAGACTTATTGGAGACATTCCAAAGAACTTATGATACAAGAATTCCTAGACGGACAGGAAATTGGCGCAGATGTATATATTGATATGATTTCTGGCAATGTTGTCTCTATTTTTACAAAGAAAAAAATTGCCATGCGCGCCGGGGAAACAGATAAAGCTGTGTCTTTCAAGGATAAAAAATTGTTTCAGTTGATCGAACAGTTCGTGATTGAAGCTGGATATTTAGGGCAGATTGACATCGACATTTTCGAAGTTGGAGGAGACTATTATATATCTGAAGTTAACCCACGTTTTGGCGGTGGATATCCTCATGCATATGAATGTGGCTGTGATCATATGAAATTGATTATGAATAACCTTTCTGGTATATCGAACAAGAAATATATTGGAGCATATGAGGACGATGTTTATGGAATGAAATTTAATGAAGTGGTGACAAGGAGAAAGGTTAATATATTGTGATATGAACGTATTATTTTTAAGTATTTCTTCGTTTGAAAGCATAAATACACATGGAATATATCCGGATCTCCTTAGAGAGTTCATAAAGAATGGTCACAAAGTTTATATATTATCACCTGCTGAAAAGATTATGTCAAGTAGTAACCTTATAATTTATGAATCAGGTTCGCAAATGGTTAAGGTTAAAACAGGTAAAATTCAACAAACAAATATTGTTGAGAAAGGTATCAATACAATTTTGGTTGAATATCACTACATTGAGGCAATAAAGAAATATTATTGTGATGTAAAATTTGAATTGATACTTTATCCGACCCCACCAATAACTTTACCGAACGTGATTGAATACGTTAAGAAACGCGACAACGCAAGAGCATATCTGATGCTTAAGGATATTTTTCCTCAAAATGCAATAGATATTGGGATGATGAGTAAAAGTGGTATTACAGGTATGTTTTACAGATATTTTCGCGGAAAAGAGAAAAAATTATATGCTATATCAGACCGGATCGGCTGTATGTCCCAAGCAAACGTAGAATATATTATTGCTCACAATCTAGAAATACCAGCTGGGAAAGTGGGACTCTGTCCGAACAGTATTGAAGTGCGTGACTTGAGTATTGATGAACAGGAACGTATACAAATACGAGAAAAGTATGGACTTCCTTTGGATAAGAAGATATTCGTGTATGGAGGAAATCTTGGAAAACCACAGGGAATTCCATTCCTGATTGACTGTCTGAAAACGCAATTAGAGAATTCGAAAGTATTTTTCCTGATTGTAGGCGGTGGAACAGAATATGTAAAGCTCAAGATGTTTTTTAATGAGATAGCACCGGAAAATATGCGTCTGATGCATAGTGTTCCGAAAGAAGATTATGATCGGATGATTGCAGCATGCGATGTGGGAATGGTTTTTCTGGATTACAGGTTCACAATACCAAATTTTCCAAGCAGGCTTCTAAGTTATATGCAGGCAAAACTTCCGGTGTTGGCGTGCACAGATTTAAATACTGATATTGGGAAAGTGATAATTGATGGAGGGTTCGGGTGGTGGAGTGAGAGTGTCGATGCTCGAACATTCAATAACTTGATGGAGAACATTATAACTGCTGATTTGAAAGTTTTAGGTCAAAATGGATTTGAATATCTTAATCACAATTATTCAGTTCATAATACATATAAAATGATTATTGATCAAATTTTATCTGATTAAACGAATGGAGTGTGTTGATATGAAGAAAGTATTGATACTGAATCCATGTTATTATCCCGGATTTCGTTCCGGAGGACCACAAAGAACAGTAATGAATTTAGTAGACGTATTTGGCGAGACAAATGATATTTACATACTTACTCAAAATTGCGATATGGGCTGTTCCGAAAGTTATGATGTTGATACGCATAAATGGGTGCGTGTTGGATATGCGAATGTAATGTATTTGCCGCCGAACGAGTATAACATTAAATCCATTAAAAAAATCTCGGAAAGCTTCGATACAATCTATTCCTGTGGATTGTTTTGCGGATGTACAATAAGTGCTTTACTTTTACATAAATTTGAAAAGATTCAAAAGCTTTATGTTGCGCCGATGGGAGTATTTTCAAGGGCAGCAATAGCATCAAAGGCAATGAAAAAAAGAATGTTTTTGTTTGTTTTCAAGTATCTTGGCCTGTTCGATAGTATTATCTGGTCGTTTACATCGCAAAACGAGCTTAGAGAGGCAAAATCAGCACTTGGTAAAACAATAAAAAAATATATTATTGCTGAAGATTTACTTAGAAAAATCGATTTTGACACGCAGATTGAAAAAGTATGTTCAACTGAAGAAACAAAAAATGATGTGTTGAGAATCTTATTTTTGTCTAGAATATCGCCAAAGAAAAATCTTGAGTATTGCGTACACGTATTAAACGATATTACGGATATAAGGATTGAGTTTGATATTTACGGCACAATTGAGAATAATAAATATTGGGATAAATGCAAAAAAGAACTCAATAAGCTGCCTGAAAATATTCATTATCATTATTGCGGAGAAGTTGATTCGTCTGATGTGATAGATGTTTTTGCAAAATATGACGTATTTTTATTCCCGACAAAAGGTGAAAACTTTGGACACGTAATATATGAGGCATTAGCAGCGGGATGCATTCCAATAATTAGCGATCAAACTCCGTGGCAACAATTGAATGAATATGGATGCGGATGTGTAGTATCTCTTGACAGCATAGATGAATTTAGAAATAAAATTAGATATTGGGCAGGTGTTTCTCATAATGTTCAACAAAGGGCACGAAAAAATGCGATCCAATTTGCTAAAGAAAAGTATTTATATTCCACTGAACAATCTGGATATAAAGTAATATTTGATTAATGCGGGGATAAACAATATGAAGTATATATTTTGCTCAATGATGTATTGTGATATAGACCGGGATATGAAAAAAATGAAAACGCCGCAGCCGGTTTCGGGCCATAAATTTCAGGCCAATTTGTTGAGAGGACTGAAAGATAATGGATTGGAAATTATGGTGGTAAATATACCATTGGTACGGTATTTTCCTCATTTTTCAAAGATATTTTTTAAAGATAAGGAGTATATTTTTGAAAATAATAGATGTGGCATTAATATAGGATTTGTTAATTTGCCTATTCTAAATTATATAACTCAATTTATTTCGCTAAAACGAATTATATATAAGTACATAAGAGAGAATGCAAACGAGACAATTATGTTTATATCATATAATAATTATTTGCCTATAAGTTTAGCATTGATGTATGGAAAAAAAAAAGATATTTTTCTATGTAACGTCATAGCTGATTTATATGGAAAATTTGCTGTAAGTTTAACTCATAGGAATGATGGAATTGTAGGAAAACTAAGGGAAAAAATTGATGAGAAGCAAAATGAATTGTCAAATCAGCACGATGCATATGTTTTATTGACTAAGTATATGGCTGATGCGCTGGAAATAAATGATAGGCCTTATGTTGTAGTAGAAGGGATGTATTCAGAAAATGTGGAAATAAAAGGGGAAGAAATTATTACAATACCGAAAAAAGACGATATAAGAAATATTTTCTATGCAGGAGCAGTGGGCCTTCAGTACGGGCTTGAACATTTACTGAGAGCCTTCTCTTTGATTGAAGGAGATGACTATCGACTCCAGATAGCCGGAAATGGGGACGCAGTAGATAGGGTAAAAAAGTATGCTGCTTTGGATAAAAGGATTACTTATCTTGGGTATATTACCCCAGGTGAGGTTGAAAAATATCAGAAATCCGCAATTGTTCTTGTAAACCCCAGGACATCTGAATATGGATTTGTTAAATATAGCTTTCCAAGTAAAAACATGGAATGTCTTGCTTCTGGTAAACCGTATATTGCACATGATTTAATTTGCAACCCCGAAGAATATCGCCCTTATATACAATATCCGATGGATGAAAGTGATGGTGCGTTGGCAAAAAAGATTATTGAGGTTTGTAGTCTCTCCGAAGAGGAAAGAAATGCGATCGGTGAGAAGGCAAGACGGTTTATCTTGACGGAGAAAAATCCGAAAACACAATGTAAAAAAATTGTGGATTTGATAAATCATATGGAAGAAAATAACGAAAGTACGGAGAATTAATATAATGATAGAAATATTGTTAATTGTTATTAACTCTGGCGCGTTTCAAATAACAAATGGTTATATAATTTTGTCTCTATATGGAATTGCTTTATCTCAATTATTCAAAAAAGGTAGAATAAATGTCGGTTTCATAAAGCACTTTCCTATATGGTTGTTCGCTTCTTCTGGATTGATATATGGGTTGGCAGCTTTTATATTACGGGGTAGATTGACTTATAATCTTGCTTTGTATTGTATAATCCCTGTTTTGATATTCGCAACTGGGTATACAATAACACATTACTCTAATGGCAATGGTGTCTTGTGTGCAGTACGTTGCCTTGTTGCAATCGCAATAGGTTGTTCTATCCATGTCTTATTGAATATTTTAGTAAATATTAATTTGACAAATCGTAGTGAAACTGTTGATTTTTTTACAGGTCGTCTGGCCGCAACGAATTTGGGATCACTGAATACATATATATTTGCTTTACTTCCTTGTTTGATTATAACAAAGAAGAAAAAAATTAAGGTAATAGGTCTAATGATATTTTCACTGTCGGTAATTTATGCATTTATACTTGGGACCAGAACTACAGTATATGCTCTTATTATTATGGCAACAATAAGTACTATTGTATACATGAAAAAACATTATTCGAATGGAATAACAATAAACAGATTGATAAAATGGTTTCTAATTATTATAGCTGTTATTTGTATTGCACGATTAATGTATTCGATTAATTTTCTCAACATACGAACAAACATAGAGAAGTCTACGTTAATACTTCGGTATAATGATATTGAAACAAAGTATTCTGATATTGCGAGAAAAAGGTTCTTTAAAGAGGGATTTGTTTATTTATTTGAGCATCCGTTAGGTGGAAATAAAACCAGTGGGTTTAATTATTTTCACAACTATTGGTTAGATGTAGGACGAATTGCTGGGATTGTTCCGGTTATACTTTTAATTGTTCTGGACATTATGTTAACTGGACATATGCTTAAAGTATTTATAAATAAAGGATTGGATGAGGATTTCCGTTTTGCCTTATTTGGCATATATATATGCACCTTTATTAACTTTTTTATGGAGCCAATTATGGATGGATACTTGGATTTATTCTATAGATTTACATTGATTAATGGTGTGGTTGAGGGAATACATGATTTGGGCGAACGGGGAAAATGTATTCCAAGCTGAATACAGTAAAAATTTAGTGAAATGAACAATATTTAATTATGGATGAAACGAAAGGAATCATTAATCACATGATTAGTAAGTTAAAAGAAATAATACATTTCATGGAAGGCATAGTAGGACTTGTATTTATATATATTAAAATGCAAAAAAAGGGAAATTATATTTTTCTTATTCATGATATTGGTTCTGTTGTTTTCCCGTTATCATATCTCAATACAGCGAGAGAAAGTTTTATTTATAAAAAAGTAATTGTCGTGACACGTAGAAAATATGTTGGGATTTGTAAGATATTTGGCATAGAGGATAATGAAATTATTGTAATACCAGAATGGGAAAAATGGTTTATTCATTGGGCTTTATCTATATTTGATTTAAAGGGAAGTAGTAAGAGAAGAGTATTCCATTTTTATACTAGTTCACATAGAAAAAGGATTATTAAATGGGCTCAACATGTTAAATCAATTATGTATACCCCCCAAAGTTTAAGCGCATCTTATATGTTTGATGTGGATCCAGCTGGTCCGATCACTTACGGAAATCCATATAGGATTAATATTAGTGAACTCGAAAAATATATAAGGCAATATGACATTGTAAAAGAAAAATCTATAATTATCATACCTTCTTCTGTATCTGCCGATCCTTTCCCGGATCAATTCTGGCATTTTTTAGCAGAAGATTTAAATGATTTGGGATTAAAGGTTTACACAAATGCTTATAAAAATAATGAAGTTATTCCTAATACAAATCCGATATTTGCGCCTTTGGAGTTTATGCCAGCTTTGATTATGTATGCGGGTTATGCGATTACTGTTCAGACTGGCTTGGGGGATTTTTTACATCTCTGTAATTGTCCGTGTTCTATGATTTTTAACTACGGAAATAATTATTTTAGATTATCTATGTCTGATTATCACTTATATGAGAATTTATCAAATACAGAAAAATTAAAGTATTTATCGAAGTTGGAATTAAACAGATATGATTCTTCTCTTATAGGTGTGGATCCTTTGGTTTTTGGACATAGCTATGCAGATGTATTTGATAGTGAAGTTAAATTAGATGATTTGAGAAAAAAATTGCTATCAGATGTTATTGGTTTTTATAAAATAGCTAAACATAATTGATTGAAATTAACTATCAAAAGGAGTGATTTCTATTATGAACCTAGACTACATTGTTATTCAAGCCGGCGGTAAGGGAACCCGTATGCGGCAGCTGACGGCGAATAAGCCGAAAGCTTTGGTTCCGGTAGATAACCTTCCAATGATCTTTCATTTGTTTCGCAAATATCCAATGAAAAAGTTTATTGTCATTGGAGATTATAAATTTGATGTTTTGAAAAAGTATCTTGCCGCTTTTGGTGAGAGATATGATATCAGCCTTGTCTGTGCTAGTGGGAAAAATGGTACCTGTGCGGGACTTTCAGAAGCATTGTCTTATATCCCGGAAAAAAAGCGTTTCATGCTGATTTGGTGTGATCTGGTGTTGCCGGAGGATTATGAGACACCGGATATTGATGATAATGTTATCGGAATCTCCAAAGATTTTCCCTGCCGCTGGAAATATGAAAACAAGGTCTTTGTTGAAGAACGAAGCATAGACCATGGCGTGGCTGGTCACTTTATATTTAGGGATAAGTCCTGTCTTGCCGATGTCCCTTCTGAGGGAGAGTTTGTGCGTTGGCTCCAGGAAAATGGAATGAAATTCACAGAGCAGCCTTTGTACAGGACACATGAATACGGACTGTACAGTGAATGGGAGAGACTGCCTCAAATGCGCTGTCGTCCCTTCAACAGTCTCCGTATAGAAGG
The DNA here is from genome assembly GCA_947626985.1 of uncultured Lachnospiraceae bacterium. Classification (GTDB taxonomy): domain Bacteria; phylum Bacillota; class Clostridia; order Lachnospirales; family Lachnospiraceae; genus Blautia_A. Next base: position 52,485 of record CANQUG010000005.1, read on the forward strand.
GAACCGGATCTATAAAACCGCTGTTGATAAACAGGGCAGAAAACTGGCAGTTCGTGAGATCGCATGGTACAAAAAACTTCAGTCGCAGCACTTTAAAAACATTCCCGTTATTTATAGCTATGATCCGCTATGCATGGAGCTGATCGATGGGAAAAATATCTATGAGTATACGTATATCTCAAACAAAGAAAAGAAGAAGATTCTTGCGCAGATTATTGGCTGTCTGAAACAGGTTCACGATCTGGAGGAAGTGCCAGCTGACCGTGCCAGCTATTATGAGGCGTATCTCGGTAAAACCTATGATCGCTTGAAGAAGGTTCGAGATCTTGTCCCGTTTGCCAATGCCCCTACAGTCACAGTCAACGGCAGAGTTTGCCGTAATATTTTCTATCATCAGGAAGAGGTTGAGAATCTGGTTATGCAGTATATGCCGCTGACATTCAAACTGATTCACGGAGACTGCACCTTCAGTAACACGATGCTTCGCGGCGATAATACGCCTGTCCTGATCGACCCTCGGGGTTATTTTGGAACGATGGAGTTTTTTGGCGATGCGGCATACGACTGGGTTAAGCTGTATTATTCGATTTTCAGTAATTATGATCAGTTCAACCTGAAACGGTTTAACCTCACGATCGGTGAGAATGATGTAAAACTCGAGATTGCGTCCAATAACTGGGAATGCATGGAAGAGGAATTTTTCCGGCTGCTGGACGGAGAAGTATCGGCCCGGCAGATGAAGCTCCTGCTTGCTATTGTGTGGCTTTCCCTGACTACATATGCCTGGGAGGATTACGATTCCGTCTGCGGCGCTTTTTACAATGGCTTATATTACCTGGAAGAAGCCCTCAGTATGGAAAGCGCGTATTCTTATTTTTCCTTAACAATGTCACAGCTGGAAGACGCCGCGAAAAGGATCTCCATGAATGAGATGGAGAAGCTGATCGGGGACTGCGAATTAACACTGAATTCCCATCATAAGATCATCGCATCCGGATTGGGAAAGAATGTGCCGATCTGTGAGAAGTTCGAAGGTACAATGGTGTCTCTTGGACTCGATGCTCAGTTTCTGCACACGAATTCCGCCGTGCATGGAGATATGGGAATGGTCAAGCCTGGAGATCTTGTCATTATCCTCAGCAAGAGCGGAAGTACAACAGAATCTGTCTATTTGGCGGATCTGCTGAAAAGACGGAAAGGAGTCAAGCTTTGGCTAATGAGCTGCCAGGAGCACAGTGCCTTAGCTGACTCGATGGAGAACAAACTGATCATACCTCTGGATCATGAAGGAGATCCGTGGAACATTGTGCCTAATAATTCAACCACTATGTTTTTAATTGTACTTCAGACGATAGCAATGCAGATGATTAAGAAACTGAATATTAAACTGGAAGATTTCAAGCCCAACCATCCGGGCGGGGCGATAGGAGCGAAACTACAGAATGGATAAATTAGTTCTCTCAATGTTAGCACATACATGGATTCTGGATATAGACGGTACAATCGTCAAACACAATGGTTATTTAATTGACGGAAAGGATACATTCCTTCCTGGCACAGAGGCTTTCCTGAAAAGTATACCTTTACAGGATATGGTCATTTTCGTGACTTCACGCAAAGAAGACTACCGTCTGATCACAGAAAGATTCCTGTCGGAACATGGAATCAGATATAATTATATTATATTTGGAGCGCCTTATGGGGAAAGGATTCTAATGAATGATGATAAACTAGGCGGGCTTAAAACAGGAATTGCTATAAATCTCCCACGAAATCGCGGTTTAGATATTGACATAGAGATTGATTCTACTTTGTGAGAATATATCAGTAATTGAGGAATCACAGTAAGATGTAAAGAAGATGTAAGTCTTCCAAAAAGGCAGAATTATGATGGAAAATAAGAATCATGCTTGTTTTTCTTCTTATAATATTAATTAAACATATATTCCATAATATTTGAAACCAAATTCACTAAGGAGAAATTTAGGTATTTCCTTCTCTGGATACATATGCTTTTTCTTTAATTTTTTTATGGAACCGATTATGGATGGTTATCTCACTTTATTTTATAGATTTATGTTGATCAATGGAATGGTGGAAGCATTGTACGGGTTGATACAAGAGCACAAATATGGTTTTTATAATGTGCTCAGGAACCAATTATGAAAGTGGTTCATAGACGATCAGCGATTTCCATTAATTTATGGAAGTAGAGCAGTATAGGGGAAATATGTGAAAAGGCACTGTGTTTGTATAATTTGATATATTACATTTAGAGATTCATGCCAAATTGAATTAGACTACATATACAGGAAGTCATTTTAGGTGAAATTGATGGAAGTAAGGAAACAAAAGACATATGCGATTATTGCTGTGGGTTATAATCGACCGTATGAAATGAAGAGATTATTGAACTCTATTTGCGATGCCGAGATGGGTGATTTAAAAGCTGATCTTATTATTTCTCTAGACTATAGCGATAGACAGGATGAACTTAAAAAGATAGCTACCAAAATTGAATGGCGCTATGGGCGGAAAGAAATCCGTGCATTCCCTAACCGTCAGGGGTTAAGAAACCATATACTTCAATGTGGCGATTTAACGTCCGATTATGATGCTGTTGTTGTTTTAGAAGACGATATTGTTGTAGCGAAAGGATTTATGCAGTATGTAAATGCTACGGTAGAGCAGTATTCTGATGATAATTTTATTGCAGGAATTTCTTTATATACACACCAAACAAATCAAGGTAATGGCAGATTTTTTGAGGCTCAATACAACGGATTTGATGCATTTATGATGCAGTGTTCGCAGTCTTGGGGGCAGTGTTGGACAAAAAAGATGTGGAAAAGTTTTCGAGTGTGGTATATGAAGCAGGCGGAAGAACTAACTGGAGACGAGTTATTTCCAGATTATATTGCACGCTGGAATAAACAATCATGGCTGAAATATCACATGAAGTACACAGTAGAAACCCATAAATATCATGTGTATCCTTATTTTTCTTTGTCCACTAACTTTTCTTCGGCTGGGGAACATAGTAGGAGAGCAAATTCTGCTTATCAGGTTCCACTGCAATGTGGTGTTGCTAGGAATTACCGTTTTCCAACAGTGGCAGAAGCTATTAAATATGATGCGTTTTTTGAACGCCAATTTGATGAAGAACTTTGGAATGGGAAATATGGAAAAGTTCTGCTTGATTTATATGGATTGAGAAAACATTTCGGAGATGCAGATACATTGGCGTCAGTGAATTTGCTTCCATATTCCGTTATTAAGAAAATAGGCCTAAATTATCGACCGATTGAGCAAAATCTTTTGAGTTGCGAAGAAGGAAAGGGGATTTACCTTTACGATTTACATCATGAAGCAAAGCCACCAAAAAATAATATACGAAACGAACTTTCAGATTATGAATTTAGAGCGCAGAATTGGCGGATGACACTTCAGCATGGGGTAAATAAATTAAAACTGCAAATTAAATCAAAATTATCGTGAAAGTAAAAAATGCAAAACGCAATCTAATCTTGCGGGGGTAAACCGTCCGAAGGATTCCGCAGAGTTTCAGGCGGGCAATTACGGTTTTGCGGGCAGGCTTCAAAACCTGCTCTGCGGGGCAAAGCCCTGCGATGGACGTTCCCTTGCCGGGAAACGCCGCAGCCAGTCCCGCCGTAAGGCAACCGATGTCATGGTCGAGCTTCTCCATTCCGCCCAGGCCTGCGGGATCTCGGCCAGGTATGTCCTGTTTGACAGCTGGTTTTCCTCCCCGAAAAGCATCCTTGCGATCAAAAACGAACTCCGCCTTGATACGATCGCCATGATAAAGAAGAGCAGCAAGATCAAATACGGATATGAAGGGGAGTCCCTTAATATCAAGGAGATCTACAGCAGGAACAGGAAACGCAGGGGGCGTTCAAAATATCTTCTTTCTGTAAACGTAACGATAGGAAAAGAAGACGCCATCCCGGCAAAAATCGTATGCGTCCGGAACAAGAGCAACCGAAAAGACTGGTTGGCGATTGTCTGCACGGATATGGGGCTTTCCGAAGAAGAGATCATCCGGACGTATGGGAAACGGTGGGACATCGAGGTTTTCTTCAAGTCCTGTAAATCCTATCTGAAACTGGTTAAAGAGTGCCGGAGTCTCTCATATGACGCCCTGAATGCCCATGTGGCGGTCGTATTCACCCGATATATGATGCTTTCCGTTGCCAGAAGGCAGAATGAGGATGAAAAAACCATCTGCGAACTGTTCTTCTGCCTGATGGATGAAATGGAAGATATCACATTCAGCCAGTCCATGCGTATCATACTGGATGCGTTAATGGATACTGTTGCAGAATATTTCCATATCACGGAGGGGCAACTGGCAGAATTCACAGCCAGTTTCATTAACCATCTGCCTAAGTACATGCAGGATGCGCTGCAGGGAGCAAACGCAGCCGCCTGACGCTATTTTATGAGCTAAAGTATTGATTTTTCAAGGTGCGAACCCCATTTTTAATATGGGAAGTTTGAGTTAATTACAAATTTAATGAAGGTGGAGCATTTGCAATAAGGGCATTTTGGCTGGCAAAGGCGATCGCTTATCTCTCCAAACTGATGTATCGGTATCTTCAGAGAGCGGAGAGTATCATGCATTCATATCGTAAAAACGCCTTTGACAGTTTAAACAGAGTGAACAATTTACTTAGCGATTTTTTTAAATACTACAGTGTTTTGTGTAAAAAAGAGGCATACATAATCAGAAGTAGATGGGCACTAATCCAATCGATTTTAAAAGAAGAGGCAGAATATAAAAGCAGGAAGGGTTTTACATTGCTTTTTGAAGCTTCGCGGAGTAATGGAGGTAACGCATCTGTTTGTACAAAAAAGTCGTTTTCAGGCGAATTAACATTATATTCAAAGGTACTGTTGTTTTTGTTCCGTGAGCGTATGAGTTTCCTTATGCATCTTTGTATAAAAACGAGAGGTTTGCTGCTTGATCAACATAGAAAAGAAGGATAATGATTAGATTTTCCCAAATATAAAATTGAGGTAAACGCAGGTGTTAGTATGAGAATCAAGGCTTTGCTACAGTCAAAGAACATAAAAAATTCGTTCTGGATCATTTCCGAACAAATATTTCAGATGCTGGTGTCGTTGGTGGTTGGAGTGCTGTCAGCCAGATATTTAGGACCACAGAACTATGGGACATTGAATTACACAGCTTCATTTGTTACATTTGTGAATTCAATCGCGACACTGGGGATGGAAGGAGTCGTGATAAAGAAGATAATTGATCATCCCGACAGGGAAGGGGAGTATCTGGGAGGATGCATAGTCCTTCGCTTGATAGCCTCGTTGGTATCGATTATCTCGATTGAAATAATTATTGGTCTTCTAAATCCGGCAGATCCTTTGAAGTTGTGGCTCGGGTTGATCCAGGGAATACAGTTGTTCTGGAGAAGTTTTTTGATTCTGGATTCCTGGTTTCAACGTTATCTGAAGTCAAAATATGTATCTATCGGAAAAATGCTGGCATGCCTTATTGTGGCGGGCTATCGCATCTTCCTTTTGGTTACCAATAAACCCATCATATGGTTCGCTTTTGCTGCAACGATTTCTGAAATGGTTATCGCCGTTACAGGAATGGTATTCTATAGGCTAGAGCGAAAGCAGCGAATCCGTATAAATCTAGGTTATGGTGTAGACGTACTGAAAGAGAGTTATCACTTTATTTTGTCTGGCTTGATGGTGGCTATATACAGCCAGATGGATAAAATCATGATTGGAAGTATGTTGGGGGATTTGGAGGTGGGATACTATACGACAGCAAATGCTATTAGTTCCATGTGGGTATTTATTCCTACAGCCATAATAAATTCGTTTCGTCCCATGATCTTGGAACTTAAAAGCGAGCGGAACGAGATGCTGTATTTGCGTCGATTAAAGCAATTGTATTCGGGTCTGATTTGGATGTGCCTTGCTTTTTCTCTGTTTATAATGTTGTTTGGAAAACTCTTGATATGGATCCTATATGGACAGGCGTATCTTGCGGCAGCCAGTGCTTTGAGAATATGCGTATGGTATGAGCTTTTTGCAATTATCGGATCCGCAAGAGGGATTTGGGTATTGGCTGAAGATAAAAACAGATATGTAAAATATTATCTGGGAATTGGTGCTATCGTGAATCTCATATTGAATTCCATATTGATTCCGCAGTTCGGAATCAATGGAGCGGCCTTTGCTACACTTGTTACACAAATAACTACGAGCCTGATCGCGCCGTTAGTATTCAAAGAAACAAGAGTACATACAAGGCTCGTTTTGGAGTCGTTTATCTGCAAGTGGGGATCCCGAAAAGAAAACGGTATTGGTAAATGATACATAACAATATTATGCAAGCTATATGAATTTGATAATAAAATGCTTATATTAAGTTCTTTTGTAGGATTGACCATGGTGGGACTGTATTCTATTTACCTGTTGCTTTTCACAACGGAAAAGTCGATACTTTACAAGTTTTATACCGCCATAAAAGCGAGCATGGAATGGCATAATGATACAGTTATGGAAAGATAACAGGATGACATGATATAAGAACGGTTGGAGAAAGTGAAAGTTGTACGGATCATATATGCAGGGGGTATTTATTATCTGGTATGTGCCTTGACAGTGATATCGCCAACGTTAAATTTGCTTGAGATCAAAACTAAGAAAGGTTTTATTTCTAATCCAAATCACATTATTTTACCCGGAGGGGATTAAGATGCTGAAATCAATATATAGCTTATTTGGGGATTTAAAGAAGTATGGGCTTAAAGCCACATATAAGCATGCATTTTTAATATATTTTACTAAAATGCATGATCTGCGTAAAGAGAAGTATATAACTCTTTACTGGCTTGACGTAGAGAAGAAATATAATAAATTTAATACAGATCAAATTAAAAACATTCTAAAAAAGAAATATGAAGATTTGATAGGGTATTCTCTTAATTATGAGAATCCAAAAACCTTCACTGAAAAAATACAATATATGAAAATTTATGATAGTACCCGACAAAAAACAGTGTTGGCTGACAAATATAAGGTTAGAAACTGGATTGAAGATAAAGTTGGAAAAGAACATTTGATTCCTCTAATTGGAGTGTGGGATAGATTTGATGATATTGATTTTTCTCAACTTCCTAATTCATTTTGTTTAAAAACAAACCATGGTTCTGGAATGAATATGATTGTAAAAAACAAAAATGAAATTGATCTCAAGGAAGTAAAAACTCTTTTTGATTGGTGGATGAAACGACCTTTTTGGGTGTACACGATTGAACCTCACTACAAAGAGATTCCCAGAAGAATTATTGCTGAAGAATACATTGAAGAGTTAGATGGTGGACTTTATGATTATAAGTTCCATTGCTTCCATGGAAAGCCAGTTTTTATACAATGTATCGGAGACAGAAATTTGGAAAAGCATACAGGATATCAGAAGAATTATGATATTGATTGGAATGAACTGGATTGGATATTTGAAGATTATCCGTCCTTCCCGTATAGTGTTCCAAAACCTAACTGTTTATCAGAAATGCTTTTTATTGCAGAGAGATTGTCTTCTGAATTTGACTATGTCAGAGTGGATTTATATGAAGTCAGAGGGAAGGTTTATTTTGGCGAGATGACTTTTACTCCAGGAAGTGGAAATTATCCATATAAAGGTACATGGACAAGGGAAAAGGATGAAGTGTTGGGTAAATTGATATAGTGTATGTAATTGATATGGAGGATCTGCTATGCAAAAATTCTATGGTGCAACTTTGATGATTACGGGAGGTACCGGCAGCTTTGGTTCTACCGTCCTGAAACATTTTCTCCCTACAAATATCGGTCAGATTCGTATATTTTCCCGTGATGAGAAAAAGCAGGATGATATGCGTCATGAGCTGCAGGCAAAGTATCCGGAACATGCGGCTAAAGTTAAATTTTACATAGGAGATGTGCGCAATATCGATTCTGTGCGTGATGCAATGCCAGGCGTTGATTACATATTCCATGCGGCTGCTCTAAAGCAGGTGCCGTCTTGTGAATTTTTCCCAATGGAAGCGGTTCGCACAAATGTTATTGGTACTGATAACGTTCTGCATGCTGCCATCGAAGCGGGAGTGAAGCGTGTGGTCTGCCTGTCCACCGACAAGGCGGCGTATCCCATCAACGCCATGGGTATTTCCAAGGCGATGATGGAACACGTTATTTTCGCGAATGCCCGTGTGGCAGCCGAGCGCGGTGGTACCGTCATCTGCTGTACCCGCTATGGGAATGTCATGTGTAGCCGCGGTTCTGTGATCCCGCTCTTTATCGACCAGATCAAGTCGGGAAATCCGATAACGATAACAAATCCGGACATGACCCGGTTCCTGATGAATCTTGACGAGGCAGTCGATCTTGTGCGCTTTGCCTTCAATCACGCCAATCCGGGAGACCTGTTTATTCAGAAAGCAGACGCATCTACTATCGGTGATCTGGCAAAAGCAGTGCAGAAACTTTTTGGAGATACCGGCACCAACATCATCGGTACCCGCCATGGAGAGAAACTGTATGAAACACTTATGACCAGAGAAGAACGCTTGCGTTCGGAAGATATGGGCGATTACTTCCGTGTAGCTGCGGATAACCGGGATCTGAATTATGATAAATACTTCGTCAAAGGACAAGTTATGACCGAGGCGGAGGAAAGCTACACTAGCCACAACACGACGCTGCTTGATGTGGAAGGCGTGGTAAAGAAGATACTCACCACCGACTATGTTAAAGAAGAACTTGCCAAAACCGAGAAGTGAACCAGGAGGCAGACGATGAATTATCCCACATGGAAAGAAAACGGAAAAATCAAACTGATGATTATCGTTGGTACGCGCCCTGAGATCATCCGGCTCTCTGCGGTGATAAAAAAATGCCGGAAATATTTTGACACGGTACTGGTTCATACTGGACAGAACTATGATTACAGTCTCAACGGTGTATTTTTCAAGGATCTGGGGCTGGCCGATCCGGATTTATATCTGAATGCGGTTGGGACGCATCTTGGCGATACGATGGGAAATATCATCGCTCTCAGCTATAGCGCGATGATGGAGTTAAAACCGGATGCGGTACTCGTCCTGGGAGATACTAATTCATGCCTGAGCGTAATCAGTGCAAAGCGTCTTCATATCCCGATCTTCCACATGGAGGCCGGGAACCGCTGTAAGGACGAGTGCCTTCCGGAGGAAACAAATCGACGCATTGTAGACATTATATCGGATGTGAATCTTGCCTATTCGGAACATGCCCGACGTTATCTTGCGGAATGTGGATTGCCGAAGGAGCGCACCTATGTGACAGGTTCTCCCATGGCGGAGGTGCTGACGGACAACCTTGTTGCAATTCAAGAAAGCGACATTCTTTCCCGCCTTAGTCTGGAGAAGGGGAAGTATATTCTGCTGTCTGCCCACCGGGAAGAGAATATTGATACGGAAAAGAATTTTAAAAGCCTTTTCACGGCGATCAATCAAATGGCGGAGAAGTACGAACTGCCGATCTTGTATTCCTGCCACCCACGCTCGAAAAAACGTTTGGAGACAAGCAGATTCAAACTGAATCGGCGCGTCATACAGCATGAGCCGCTGGGATTTCATGATTACAACTGTCTGCAGATGAATGCTTTCTGCGTTGTTTCGGACAGCGGTACGTTGCCGGAAGAAAGCAGTTTTTTCGCTTCCATCAGGCACCCTATTCCTGCGGTCTGCATCCGCACAAGCACGGAACGTCCTGAAGCATTGGATAAGGCTTGCTTTATTTTGTCTGGGATTGATACAAAAGGACTGCTCCAGGCAGTGGACACTGCTGTGGAAATGGTTCGTTACGAGGCAAACGGCGGTGCGGTATCCGTGCCGGATTATATGGATACTAACGTCAGTGATAAGGTTGTAAAGATTATCCAATCTTATGTAGGGGTGGTCAATAAGATGGTATGGAGAAAGGATATATAAGAGAGGGAAAGTTATGGATATTCTTGTGACGGGCGCAAAAGGTTTTGTCGGAAGAAATCTCGTGGAGAACCTTAAGAATATTCGAGATGGGAAGAATCGGACAAGACCGAATCTAATCATTGATGAAATTTATGAGTACGATTTGGATAATACAATAGAGCAGTTGGATACATATTGCGCAAATTCGGATTTTGTTTTCAACCTTGCTGGGGTAAACCGCCCGAAGGATCCGGCTGAATATAAAGAAGGAAACTTTGGCTTTGCAAGTCGGCTTTTGGACACATTGAAAAAGCACAATAACAGATGTCCAGTCATGCTTTCTTCCTCTGTTCAGGCTACTCTTGCCGGGCGTTTCGGTACATCCGAATATGGATTAAGCAAACGTAATGGGGAGGAATTGTTCTTCAGCTACGCCCAGGAGACTGGAGCCAAGGTCTATGTATATCGTTTCCCTAATCTGGTGGGAAAGTGGGTACGTCCAAATTATAACAGTGCCGTAGGAACTTTTTGCCACAACATCGCAAATGACTTGCCGATCACAGTGAACGATCCGAATGTGGAACTCGAACTGCTTTTTGTGGATGATCTGCTTGAAGAAATGTTCGATGCAATAGAGGGACATCCCCACAGGGCGGAATATCCCAGGGTGGGCGAATCCGTTGACCACGTTATCTATGATGGTTTGACACCAAGACCATGTGACGATGGCCGCTACTGTTATGCGCCGGTTACCCATAAAGTGACACTTGGATACATCGCAGAGTGTCTGTACGTGTTCCATGACCAGCCCAAGACTTTAATGATGCCGCAGATTGTGCCTGGCTCCTTTGAAAAGAAATTGTATTCCATGTATCTGTCCTACCTGCCAAAAGAAAAAGTTGCCTATGAACTGAAAATGAATTGTGATGACCGCGGCAGTTTTACGGAACTGATAAAAACGATTGATCACGGGCAGTTTTCTGTAAATATCTCCAAACCTGGTATCACAAAAGGACAGCACTGGCACAACTCTAAGTGGGAATTCTTCATCGTCGTGTCTGGACATGGCTTGATTCAGGAGCGCAGGATTGGCACAGATGAGATTCTCGAATTTGAGGTAAGTGGGGAGAAGATGCAGGCGGTTCATGTGCTGCCGGGATATACTCACAATATTATTAATCTGTCTGAGACGGAGAACCTTGTCACAGTCATGTGGGCGAATGAGCTTTTTGACGCAAAGCATCCGGATACATATGGTGAGATAGTTTGACTGGAAATATAAAGAGCGGAATGTTGAACTGAACAATAAAACAATCCTTGTGACGGATTCTCCCGGTTTTATCGGTGCGAACTTAGTTATCTGTCTTTTGCATGAGCTGTTTTCTGGGCACATTATCAGCTTTGACAGCATGGATAATTATTATGATGTCTATTCCGCCGTACCGAATTTATAACATCGGCGGCGATACCCCTGAAAATCTTCTTGACTATATCAGCACTTTGCAGAAGGAGCATGTCCGTGTAGGTGTTCTTCCGGAAGACTATGATTTTGAATCGCACAGAGAGCTCGTTCCTATATAAACGGTGATGTATCGGTTACATATGCGGATAGTCTAGCTTTGGAGAGGGATTTTGGATTTAGGCCATCAATAAATATTAGAACTGGGCTGCGTATGTTTGCAGAGTGGTACAAACGTTATTACATAGACGGTGAGAGGTAAGCAGGGGAATTTTAGAGATGTATTACAGGAACAGGTGATATAAATGATTAATGAACAGACTGACAAGAAGTACCATATTACAGTTGCAGGGACAGGATATGTTGGCCTCTCTCTTGCAGTACTCTTGGCGCAGAACAACAAGGTTACAGCAGTTGACATCGTGCCTGAAAAGGTCGAAAAAATCAACAAGCGAATCAGCCCGGTTCAGGACAGGGAGATTGAGGAATATCTCACGGAAAAAGACCTTGATTTGACTGCGACACTTGACGGAGCAGCTGCATATGCTGATGCGGATTTTGTCATCATTGCGGCGCCTACCAACTATGATTCTCAGAAAAACTTCTTCGACTGCTCAGCGGTCGAGGCGGTCATCGGACTTGTGCTTAAGAGCAGTGACAGGGCGGTGATGGTCATAAAGTCCACGATTCCGGTGGGATATACGGAATCTGTCAGGAAAAAGTTTCATACAGACCGCATTATTTTCAGTCCTGAATTTTTGAGAGAATCCAGGGCGCTCTATGATAATCTTTATCCCAGCCGAATTATCGTTGGCTGCGATGAGATTACAAAAGAAGCTGCGGAAATTTTTGCCGGGATGCTGGCGGAAGGGGCAGTGAAAGAGAATATTGATATTCTGTATATGGGCTTCACGGAGGCGGAAGCAGTCAAGCTGTTTGCCAATACCTATCTCGCTCTCCGTGTCAGCTATTTCAACGAACTTGATACCTATGCGGAAGTAAAAGGGCTCAAAGCAGCTGATATCATAAAAGGCGTCAGTTTGGATCCGAGAATCGGGGATTATTACAACAATCCATCCTTTGGTTACGGCGGATACTGCCTGCCAAAAGATACGAAGCAGCTGCTGGCCAACTATCAGGATGTGCCGGAGAACCTGATTCAGGCAATCGTTGAAAGCAACAGAACGCGAAAGGATTTTATCGCGGACAGAGTGCTGGAGAAGGCAGGATATTATACGGCGTCTTCTATGTGGAATGCAGAAAAGGAACGTCCGATTACGGTTGGCGTCTATCGTCTGACCATGAAAGCCAACAGCGATAACTTTCGGCAGTCTTCTATTCAAGGTGTAATGAAACGAATTAAAGCGAAAGGGGCAACTGTAATCATTCATGAGCCGACATTGCCGGATGGAACCACTTTCTTCGGCAGTCTTGTGGTGAATGATATTGAACGTTTCAAGAAAGGCGCAGATGCGATTATAGCAAACAGGTACGAATCAGTTCTGGATGATGTTGCTGATAAGGTTTACACAAGGGACCTTTATAGGCGCGATTAACGACGAGAAATGGACTCTTTCTTGCTGAATATTTGTGCGGATGGAACAGGAAATGTGTAATGTGATGCCATTGTGATGTGTGGGTATCTTCAACAGAAAATAACTTTGCCGATGACGACAGGGGCGGCTATATGAGGTAATGTCTGATTGGAATCCAATATCAATGGAACTGGTGGTCAGAGGAAGCGCAGCATTGATTTTACCGCAGGCATCGTAAAGAAAAGTGATGAGATATGCAGTGGATAATGACTGCAAAATGTCGAATCAGACACAAACAGGGCGAAAAAAGGCGAACGATTTTTATTGGATTTTCGGGAAAATTCTGATATTATCAGAAAGACACAGAAACAATTCTTGGTGCGGTGCAGGCAGAATTGTTTCCTAAAGAAAAATGTATTCCTGGCTAAAAGCACGGAAGAATTCCATGAATTTCCTGATTCCTATCTTCATTATTTTGAGCAGACATCCAATACCGGACTGAAATTGAATCTGCTTTAAAAATATCTGTCTATTCCCCTTGCGTTGATCAGGTTCTGAAATTCCCCTTCGTTGAGAATCGGCAGAATGTAGAGATCTATGGAGTTACTGGCGCTGGCGAATCCTATTTCCTCTTCGCCTGTTGTGCAGAAGCATGCCGGCGTAATTACCGCTGTAAATTTGCAGACTACAGCGATCTGGTCGTTTTCAGCCGTCAGGAAGATCCGAGCAAGTATCGTATAGCCTTCCGAAGTGATTGTCGATACTGATCAGCAGCTCGGAGAGAATTTGAAAAAACAGTCGAATAATGAGTCGAGATATACTGTGCTATATATGATAAAGCAAATCGATGTTTGCATAACTGGCTATGCAGGGAGGGATAGAAAGATAGATGATATCTTTTAAGACAGTAGAGATAAAGTCAATTGAATCATATGAGCAGAGTTTGAGGGCAAAGATAGATCCGTCTTTGGAAGATGATGATGTGATTGATAAACTAAAAAAATATTTGGGTGAGAGATGCGATAAGATTATTGTCGAATATCCATACTACGATAGTGATTATCTGAGCACTTATTATATACATTATGCGCAGAAACTCAGGCAATATAAAAAGCTGTGCTGCCGTTTACATATATTGAAAGCTGATGTTTATTACGGATATATTACCCTGCGGCCGACTATGAAGGGGACAAAGGTCGGGAAGACGTATCTGGATCCGGCGATTTTATTGGACGAACCGGCATATTTGATGCTGTATCATTTTAAGGCACATGTTGCCGGAAATGAAATGGAAATAAGGAGTTTTCCATGGAAATCTCAACAGACGGATATTTCTGTATGTGCGCATACAGCTTTTTGGACTGTGATTCGTTATTTCGGAAATAAATTCAGGAATTACGCGGATACTACAATCGGGGAGATTGTTGAAAAAACGCAGAATGACTGGGGACGCAAAACTCCGTCTTTGGGGTTGACGCCGGTGCAGGTATCAGATTTGTTTAAGGAGTATGGTTTTTCGCCATTGATATTACAATACGAGAAATAAATAAAAAGTTATAAAAATGCTTTGCTTTTCGATGATAGTATGTTACAATTTAAACGATTTTTTAGAATAGTTGTGGAAGTGTGAGGGAGATTGAATGGCAGGTCTGGTTTTACGAAATGCATGTTTTGAGGGAATTAAGGATGCGAAGAAGCGAGAACTTAAAACATCAGAGGGGTACAAAAAGCGTGTGGAAGAGGCTGATCAGATGATTGAGAGAAGCCGGAATCGGTATGCGACAGCATATAAGAATGCGGGGTCTTATCTGGGTAATTAAGTAATTGGTATATGGGTTTGAAGACGGAGAAGTCTGAATGTTGAGCGACGAATTCTGAGCGGAAATGATGTGGTGATGCAGGCTTTTCCATCGTTAGGAGCCCTGTTTCGATACATTCGCGGAAACCATTGCCGCGCATGGCATATCGCATTCGCAGCGAAAGCGCGTTTCGCATTGCAGGCAGATCTTGTCGTCAGCGGTGAGAACGTGGGGTGTCCGGCTGCATCCTGGGTGAGTTTGTTTGTTTCAGGTCGCGAACCCAAAGAAAAGCGGAGAGACAATCTGTATCAAAGAAATATTTCTCAGTCAATTGCATCTCCTCCCTGCTCATCTTCATCCAGGCCGAATGCAATATCGTCGCGGAAAGCATCAAGTAACAGCTCATCAATCTTTCCTGGAGAAACCAGATCTTTTTGCCGCAGCTCTTCGACCTGCTTCAGATAATACCCATACGTTCTTTTCTGTAATTCAACAGGCGTTGGTTTATACAACTTATCATTAAATCCGAGGTATCTTGCCGCAGACATGACTCCGGAACTGTAATCTTCCAGTTTATCAGCAGAAAGATATCCTTCCGAGACCAGCCTCCAGAACATTGCCAGATGACTCATCCCAAAGTATTGCTCAAGCGCAATAACATGCCGCACAGACAGCGGGCCGTCACCAGCTGTCTTCTTTATTGCTGTCTTCAAAGACTTGTATGGTGCGAGGAAGTAGGAGGCAAACTGATCCGCGCACTTCTCATTCTCACTTTTGGGATCAAGTCTTTTAGAGCAAACATTAAAGCCCGATTCATCATCGAAAAATAAATGGT
The DNA here is from genome assembly GCA_947626985.1 of uncultured Lachnospiraceae bacterium. GTDB lineage: Bacteria > Bacillota > Clostridia > Lachnospirales > Lachnospiraceae > Blautia_A. The sequence continues at coordinate 68,099 of CANQUG010000005.1, forward strand.
ACAATTCATGGGCAAGTGAAAACCGCTGACGGCCATAGGACATAGTCGAGTTAATCGCTATCAGTTTTATCTTATTATCCCGGACGCACATTCCACTGATGTTTTCTCCGAGAGGGTAAAACACGAGTGTAAGTCTGTCGATCTGGTTTGCAAGAGAAAAAATGTCAACCGGTGAATTGGCATCTTCTCCCAGCAATTCTCTTAGTTCCTGTGCTTTTGTGCTGAGATCCAGTTTATCCAACATTCGAATCCTCCAGTGCTTTTGCCATGAATCTGCTGTTGATTGCAATCTTCCCGATATCGGCAATGATACGCAGATCTTCCTGGCTGACATCCTGTGCTCTAAAAGCAAATTGGATCGGATGGGCGTCCTCCTCCATATCCGCAAATGCAGCGAGACTATATCCGTATAGATTCACGATACTTTCTAACTGATCAACAGTGAGGTTTCGCTCTCCGGTTTCAACCTTTGATATGAAAGTTTGAGTCACTCCCAGATAGTCCGCAATCTGTCCCTGCCGGAGGCCTGCTTTCTCCCTCATCATTTTAAGTTTTTCATAAATTCTGGCCATGGCAAATTCTCCTTTCGCCTCATGGGAGTATGATACACTCTTTCTGTCATATTTTTAAGAATTTTCTATATAGAAATATGACATAACAGTATAGTGTCAGGTCACAGAAGGTTCGATATAAACCAGCTCCGTCGGGTTAAAGAACCGCGGAAACGGCGCTGTATTGGCCAGGCCCCGGCTGATGACCAGGCGGTCGTGAACGCCGGAGGTCAGCTTCGGAAACAGGCCCTGCCCGGGTGCAAAGACGCCGCGGTTAAAGATCCTCCACTGGCCGCCGTGGGCGTGGCCGGAGAGGACAAGGTCGATGGGCAGATCCGCCAGATATCGGGGATAGTACTCGGGATGGTGGCAGAGAAGTATTTTAAAACCTGACTGATTACAGAAGTCTTGGATCCATGTTTTGGGGAATTTGGCCCTTTCCATAATATGCGGAGGATTTTTCGGATATTTTTCCCCGGAAACAGAACTGTATCGCCGATAATTTGTCACGACAGCAGAGGTAATGCCGCCGATGAAGATGCCCTGCCATTCCATCCAGCAATTATCAAGGACATGTACGCCGGTGGAACGAAGAAGCTGCATGTCTTTCGGGCTGAGTATCCATTCGTGGTTGCCCAGGGACAGGAATGTGGGAGCAATGGCGGCGCAGGTCTTCAGCACGGGGACCACTCTTTCTGCCGCCAGATCTTCGTTATCCGGCAATGATCCCTGGAACATATCGCCGGCGATGCAGATGATATCAGGGCGGCGGGTACGCAGCGAGTCAAAAACAGGGCCGGCAGGCCTTTCATGAAGGTCGGCCAGCAGAGCGATGGCGACGGGGGTGTTCATTTTATACGTTGTTTCCTGCAAGGATGGTACCTCCTTCTCGGTTAAAATTGCCGCGGCAGAATGGGAATCTTTTTCGATGGAAATATACTGCCGGGCAGAATGGATTCGATTTGTCTGTATTTTTCTTATTATACCTGCACCGGGAAATTCGTGCAACTTAAAAATAAAACTTCACAAGGACTCAGCCTCACAGAGACACGTATCAGAGGCGGACAAATAATGGCAGCCGATCCATCCTCTGACGTATCGGCTGCTGTTATTTCTCCTGAAGATATTTGACAGTTGATAAAAATAGTTTATTTTGTTACAGGGCTGAAGAACAGATAGGATCCCGCGGGGACCGTCTGTGTTTCGCCTGCGATGGTAATTTCCGCCTCCACAGGAGTGGTGATCTCATATCTCCACATGCCGTCCTCCTGAGTCCATCTGGAAATGATCTGTCCGTGTCTGGTTTTCAGGGAAGCCTCCAGCCATTCCAGACGGGCGCTGGGAACGGGAGCAATCTTCACCTTCTCATAACCCGGAGCGTCCTCCACGGGGCGGATGCCTGCGCAGACGCCGTAGATCCAGTCGGCCACGGAACCGTAGGCATAGTGGTTGAAGGAATTCATGTCCCGGCTCCAGAAGTCGCCGTTTTCCATGACGCCGTCCCAGTGTTCCCAGATGGTGGTGGCTCCTTTGGTGACAGGATAGAGCCAGGAGGGATATTCTCTGCGGAGAAGAAGGGTGTAGGCCATCTCCGGATAACCGAACTCGCTGAGAGTGTGGAGCAGATAGGGGGTGCCTACGAAGCCGGTCTGGAGCCGGACGCCGTTTTCCGCGACCATTCTGGCCAGTTGGTCCGCCGCTTTCTGAGGATCCCTGGCCAGACGGAAGTGAGCGGCCAGGACGCACTCGGTCTGGGTGTGGTATGTGGGATAGGTTTCCCGGAACGCGGTTACGATCTTTTTATAGAGCTCTTCGTATGGGGCGGTGTCTTTGCCCAGGGCTTTTCCCGCTTTGATCACCAGGGAGGCGGAATAGGCGTAGAAGGCCGAGGCGATAAAATCTTCCCGGCTGGAGCCCTTGTAGCTGCCCACGGGAGCGTCCAGTCCCAGCCAGTCTCCGTAATGCTCGCAGCCGGTCCAGAGGAAGGGCGTGGTGGTGACGGAGCCGATGTAGGATACCCATTTGCACATCATGTCGTACTGTGTCTCCAGGAGAGACGGATTTCCATAGGCAAGGTACACTTCCCAGGGACAGATGACTGCCGCGTCTCCCCAGGCTGCGCTGCCGTTTTTAGCGGGAAGGATGTCGGGGATCACATGTCCCACGAATCCGTCTTCTCCCTGGTCGGCCGCCATGTCTCCCAGCCATTTGGCAAAGAACTGTTCCACGTCATAATTCATGCAGGCGGTGCGCACGAAAACCTGAGCGTCTCCGGTCCACCCGAAGCGCTCGTCCCGCTGGGGGCAGTCTGTGGGAACATCCAGGAAATTGCCTTTCTGGCCCCAGATGATGTTGGAGAAAAGCCGGTTGATCATGGGGTCGGAGCAGCGGATATTTCCGGTCCGTTCCATCTGAGAGTGGACAGCGATAGCCGTAAAGCTGGACAAACCGGCATTTTCCGGGCCTCCGGGGAACTGGTTGACGCGTATGTAGCGGAAGCCGTAGAAGGTGAGCCGCGTTTTACAGGTCTGTTCTCCGTCGCGGCAGATATAGTGATACTGCGCTTTGGCGCCGCGGTAGTTGTCGTTATAGAAGTTTCCCTCTTTGTCTAGGACTTCGCCGAAGGAAACGTCCACCACGTCGCCCTTCTGAGCCGTCACGGTTACCTGGAGAAAACCGGTGACCTCCTGTCCGAAGTCCAGAATGTGTTCTCCTTTTGGCGTGGTGAAGATCCGGGCGGGAAACAGATGCTCCTGCTCACGGATTTCCGGACCCTGCTGGGGGATGAGCGTGCCGGTGGGGCCGTCGAAGAGAACGGCAGGCTGCGCTTCGTCCGGTTCAAAGGCGGCGTCGCAGATTTCTCCGTCGTAGATTTCGCTGAAGCGGATGCAGCTGTCGGATACGGTCCAGCTTTCGTCCGTAGTAATGATCTCGCCGGTGCCGTCCTCATAGGTGAGCTCCAGCTGGGCAAATAATCCGGCGGGCTGTTTCATGAGGGCCTGCTGGTCTTTGGAATGCTGCCAGCCCATAAGGGGACTGCGGTACCAGCCCTTGCCGACCAGGATGGTGAGGGAGTTTTCCTCCTGCAGAAGTCCTGTTACGTCGTAGGTCTGGTACTGGAGCCGGTGTTTATAGCTGGTCCAGCCGGGGGCCAGGACATACTGGCTTACCCGTGTGCCGTTTATGGATGCTTCGTAGGTGCCGAGGGCCGTCATGGAGAGGACGGCTTTTTTGACCGGCATTTTTAAAGTGAATTGTTTCTCGAAGGCGGGCACTCCGTCGCCCGGGTCTTTTGCCGGTTTGATCCAGCTGCAGTTCCAGTTCATAAGAAACCTCCTTATATATGATGATTTTTTGTCTTTATGATTGTGTACGGTTTTCGTTTCAGCAATTCGGATGCCGGAAGCGGAACGGGGAATTTATAAGGATGCCGGGGCCTTTCGCCGGGCGTGTGCGGTTCAGTTCACTCCGGCGGCTTTTTTTATCTCGTCCATGCTTCCCTGAGTGAAGCCGTCTTTGCCCAGCATGATGGCCTGGTGATTTTTGCTGACAAGGACCCAGAGATGTTTGGTTTCCCGCCAGGCTGCGATGTCCCTGTAGGAGATGGAAAGATTTTTTCCGGTTTCCGTGGTGGCCTGGAGATAGGTTTCAAAAAAACGGGTGGTTCTGGTGATGACGCCGTCGGGGTTGTTCCGTGTCATAAGCTTAAACTGCGCGGCGCTTTTGTTTCTGGGCATGAATACGAAGATCCACAGGATGAGGAAGCCGATAAAGAGAAATTCTCCCACGGTGTAGTAGATGGTTCCGCCCTGATGTACGACCCATGCGGCGCTTATGCCGAACAGGATCGCCAGGATGAGAAGCGTGATCAGGACGACCCTCTTGTAGGCTTTGGTTTTCAGCGCCGCGGCGCCCTCCAGGAACAGTTTTTTGTTTACGGTGACACGGTTTTCTGCGATCATAGGTTTCATTTGTATCAGCCTCCTGATTTTTCGTTGATTGAAGTTTCTGGATCCGGTCCTGCCCGGGAATCGGAAGGCATTCCGGAATCAGATGAAGTTTTGATAATGGTAACACAAACGGGAAAATCTGTCCAGAAGGAGAGGAAGCTTTGGTTGACATTTGTGGGACGGTTCCTTTATATTAGGAAGAGATGAGGAAAGGGGGATATGCAGAATATGGAAACGGTTCCGGTTTGTCCTGCGGCAAAAAAATGCGGAGGATGTCAGTATCAGGGGATGTCCTGTGAGGAGCAGCTTCGGAGGAAGCAGAGACTTGAGGAGAGGCTTCTGAAAAAGTTCGGGGAGGTTTCTCCCATCATCGGAATGGAGGAGCCCTATTATTATAGAAATAAAGTTCACAGTGTGTTTGGACGGGATAAAAAAGGAAATGTGATTTCCGGCAATTATCAGGAACATACTCATAAGATCATTCCGGTGGAGGAATGTCTGATCGAGGATCGGAAATCCCAGGAGATCATACATACTATCCGCGGACTTTTAAAATCCTTTAAGATCAAGACCTACGATGAGGATTCAGGCTATGGCCTTCTGCGCCATGTGCTGGTGCGCCGGGGATTTCAGACGGGGGAGATCATGGTGATTCTTGTTTTGGGATCGCCGATTCTGCCGTCAAAGAATAATTTTGTGAAGGCTCTGCGGAAGGTTCATCCGGAGATCACTACGGTTGTGCTGAATGTAAATGATAAAAAGACCAGTATGGTGCTGGGGGAGTGGGAGAAATCCATCTATGGGCCGGGATTTATCCGGGACCGGCTTTGCGGACGTACGTTCCGCATTTCTCCGGATTCCTTTTATCAGGTAAATCCTGTGCAGACGGAGGTCTTGTACCGTACAGCGGTGGAATTCGCTGGTCTGACGGGAAAAGAGTGGGTCATCGACGCTTACTGCGGGATCGGAACCATCAGTCTGACGGCTGCGGGGTACGCGGGAAGAGTGACCGGGGTGGAGCTGAATAAGAACGCTGTTCGGGATGCGAAGATGAATGCCCGGGAAAATCATGTGGAAAACGCGCGGTTTATTCAGGGGGACGCCGGGGAGTTTATGTCGGCTCTGGCCGGGGACGGGCAGAAGCCGGATGTGGTGTTTATGGATCCGCCGAGAACCGGGAGCGATGAGCGGTTTCTGTCCTCGGTGGTGAAGATGGCGCCGGAGAAGGTGGTGTATATTTCCTGCAATCCGGCGACGCTGGAGCGGGATCTGAAGTATCTGACGAAGAAGGGGTATGAGGTGAGGAAAATACAGCCGGTGGATATGTTTCCGTGGACGGATGAGGTGGAGACGGCGTGTTTATTGAGCAGCACTAGAGGATAGGCAGCCGGATTGATACCTCTGAATTGGAGAAAGAGCTGGTTCAGAAGCGAAAGAGGCTCCGTTAGCAAAGTCCATTAGGAATGCCGGTGGTGTGAGAGGGCGGAGGAAATCCGCCCTGTTCGATTTTAAACGGTCAGTTTTGATAATGGTTCATTCTTTGTAGTAAAGATCACGTGCCATTTTCTGGGCTGCTTTGATGTCATCATATCCTTGATCCTTTACGAGCTTCAATTCCTCAAGAATCTGATTTTGGATGTAGTTCTGTCCGAGAAGCTTAAGAATTTTTCACGAGCAAGGTTGGACATGATTGTCCATGTTTGTACATGCTTATTCAGAGGAGGTGACAGGAATGGCAGATGAAACAGAATTCTCGGAATTTGCCAGGAATCTTTCTGTCTATTTCCAGAGAGATGATGATTCGATAGAATTTACCCGTCAGCTCTTTGCTCATATTTATAAGGGAAGTATCAACCAGACAGACTCTTTTGTTGAGAACGCTGAGAGACGGACATTAAAGGGTTATTATTACCATGAGAATGATATCACAAATATAGCAAAGCATATTGCAGGTGATTTAGACTTAGGGAATTTTGCTGAATTTGTCAGGCTCGATTCAGAAGATTCTATCGCTGATCTTTGCAGTACCTTTGATTCGACTTGTCCGGGTATATCAGAATGTACATATAATATGGAGTTGGCGGAAAGGTTTCAGACAATAATCAAACGGGCAGCGAAAGGTAAAAGAAAGAGTAAAAAGAAGGGGCTACAACGTCTGGTTTCGAAAGAAACTCCACTGTCAGCATCACCGCTTCAGGGTAAATATGGGGTCTATTTGGTATCTGAAGAAGGAAGCATGTGCCCAAATGACGGGTGTACACATTCACTTTTTACAGATGTGAATGGCCATTTAGGGCTTTTATATGATGTAGTGACGATTGATCCTGATGAGTCAGAAGAAGATCCCGATAATTTGATTGCATTATGTCCTGGATGCGCTGCCAGGTATAGACTTGGTCCTGATCCGACTGTAATCCGGCGGATGAAGGAAATTAAGAAGCAGTTTCAGGAACAGGCGTTGGATCGTGAATTGTTATCCCATCAGGAGGTTCAGGAAGGTGTAAGAAAAGTGATAAGAAAAATTCCTCAGATGGGACCTGCTGGTCCGGTTGATCTTAATTATGATCCTGTCGTGCTCCGTAAAAAGATTGAGCCGACTAATATTACATTATATTTGAAAACAAAAGGATACGTGAATTACTACTTCAACGTTGTGCATCAAACGATGCAGCAGATGGAAAGGGAAGGAGAACTAAAATTTAAGTCATTCTGTGAGCAGGTGAGGGTAAATTATCTGGTTCTGAAGGAACGGGGAGCAGATCAGGATAGAATTTATCGTGAATTGACAGATTGGCTGCAACAGGGAACGGAAGGTTATTAAGGAACTCTCAGGTGTGAATGAGTATATTGATGTACTGGATTGCCTTTATGCTTTGCACAAGATAGAATATGATGAGAAAAAGGAATTGCTGCACTATGTTATATGAGATTGAATGCGAAAAATTTGTCGAGAGAAAAAAAGGAGTATTTGTTCCACGAGGACGGATACGCTTCCACGAAGGTCTGAATACTGTCTTGGGTGATAAACAGACTGAAAATTCAATTGGAAAATCCACATTCCTTCTGGCATTGGATTTCTGTTTCGGAGGGGATGATTACCTGGATAACAAAATCAATAATACTCTCGGATTTGTGGGTAATCATACGATTAACTTTGCTTTCAGATTTAACGGCACGATTGAATACTATAAGAGAAGTACGCTTAATCCGAAAGTGGTTATTCCTTGTAATGAAGATTATGAGCAGAATAGTAATTCAATTGGCATTAAAGATTTCATGAGGCAGTTGAAAAAGTCTTACTGGCTTGAAGACACTCAGAGTACATGGAGGAGTATTGCCGGCCGTTATTCCAGGATATACGGCAGGGATAATTATGATGAGCGGCGTCCGTTAAAATATGGCGATGAGAAGGCAGAACTGGCCATCATGACTTTGGAGCAGTTGTTTGGTATAGATGATTTTTTCCAAAATTACGAAGATTCCTATAAGGAAATGAGAAAGAGACAAAACGTCAGGAAGCAGGCTGCTGACATTGGCGAGATCTTAACCATTGCTACAACTAAGAGGCAGGTTAAAGAGAATGAGCGGAAGATTAAATTGCTTGAAAAAGAACTTGCAGAATTAACAGATAAAGAAGACAGGGATATTGCTGCACAGGATACCGCGAATTTGGATAAGGTATCAAAGATAGCAGGACAAATTACTGTCTTAAAAAGGGAACGTACTCGGATGATATCACAGCTGAATGCTGTGAAGGCAAATCTTGAAGGCGGTTTTACGCCCACTTCCGATGATATTATAGAATTGCAGGAATATTTTCCGCAGGCAGATATTAAAAAACTGGAAACTATTGAAAACTTCCATCGGAAGATGCAGTCAATCCTGAGCAGCGAGATGACGGATGAGATTGGGCGCCTGGAAATACTTATTGCGGCAGCGTCTGAAGAAATTCAGAAGCTTGAGGATGAACAGCGAAGGCTGGGCGTACCTACGAATGTATCAAAGAAATTTATCGATAAGGTTGTTGAGCTTAGAAGCAGGATATCGTTTCTTCAACAACAAAATAGTGGATATAGTGATACCCAGACTCTTAAAGCGGATATAGAAATAGTTAAGGAACGGATGGAATCTGTTCGTAAAGTACAGCTTGATGAGTTAGAGACTATGATTAATCAGGCTATGGAACGACTGAATGATTTTATTTATGGTAAGGAGCAATATGCTCCGGAAATACATTTTGGTATTACAAAGACTGGAAAACTGTCATATAAATTTAAATGCGAGTTTAATACTGGTACAGGTGATAATTATAAGAATTTGATTATATATGATCTGAGTGTTTTGAACAATTCAAATCTTCCTTTCCTGATACATGATTCGCTGATTTTTAAGAGTGTTGCGGATTTGCCGATTGATAAGATTATGCAGCTATATACGCAAAGCAGGAAACAGATATTTATCTCTTTTGATAAGGCAGAAGCTTTCACGGAATATACGGCGAAAACATTACGTGATACGAAAGTGGTCGATCTGTATGCAAATGGAGGAGAACTGTTTGGATGGTCATGGGCCAGGAAGAAAAGAGGAAGTAAAAAATAAAAGCAGATAATGGAAGCAGTCAGTCGAAGCAGAAGTGTGGAAAATCTGCAGCAAAAACTGCCGCTAATCTACCTGTTTAGCGACAGTTCTTTTTTGGCCTTTTTTACAGGAGTTTCATAACCGGATTGAGAAATTCTATCATGATCTGGTGCTGAATCATGAAGAAATCTGGGAACAGAACAGTCAGAATACGCTCCGTTCTCTGGAATGCCTGAGTCTGCCGGGAAAAGAACAGCGCAGGCCGGAAACACCTCTTCCGTGGGAAGATGTCCATCCGTATTTCCGCAGGGCAGCTGCCAATGCAGGAATTGCTGCAGCGAAGAGCCTTCTGTCCAGAAGAATGTATGCGGCTGCAGAATCGGGCGGGAATAGTAGAGACTAATTTAGAGTTTTCAAAGTTATGTTTTTCTCCAATTGTTTTTTACATTACCGTTTGTGGGTTTATATTTTCTGTTTCTGGAATTCCTATAAACGAATGGACATCATATATTTTAAATCATGTGGATGTTTACTGGAAATTCGCTGATATTCTTATTAATCTGATGAAAAACAATATTTTTAATTTATGTCAATGTTTGTTTGTACCTGCCTTTGGTGCCTTTTTATTGGTTATTTGCTTAGTATTCCCAAGCAGCTTTTGGCGTACATAGTCCTGCAGATTCTGTCCTGCTTCAATCATCAGTCGGCATTGTATTTTAGGGTGGCTAAAGTGTTTATAATTAAATGAATGAAGAAACGATAAAGTATATTAAAGTGTTCTCTATCGGGTGTGGTATAGATGATTATCTTATTTTTATATATATATTAGTGATCATATATATTCTGTTGTTAAGCGCGGTAGTATATTTGGGAAGTCTGCCGGAGCAAGGTATATCTTACTGGCTGATCAGCATTAAGCGTTATATGAATCAAGATAAGAATAAGACATCCTACAATAATATGATGAAGTGGACACCAGAGTTTTATCATAAGACTTGGATCAGACATATGTTGATTGTCATATTATTGGTTCTGAATATACGATGCCGTCTGTTACTATATACTAATCATGAATGAATGCAGTGAGATATCCGCCAGCCGCTGACAACGCGGTCGTTACCGCGGAGAGCGAGAGCAGCTGGACGCTGACCGGAGACTGTTCGCTTGCAGGCTTAGATAATCACAGGACGATCGATTTCAATGGGTATAGTATCATGCTGCTGTTTTCTCTGTTAAGCGCGCTGGTCAGCAGGTTTCCTTATTTCCGGTAAAATGGACGAAACTTACTGGAACCCGTCGCTCAGAAGCATTTCGAGAACTCCTCTAAATTATAATTTTGTTTTACCTGTACTATTGCTGAAATTCAAGTGTATTAATCTTTGTTCACCCAAAGGGCCTGCTCTTCGGCTAAATTGTCCGGTTTAGTCCTCTGGCGCCTGACCTGATTATGCTGATGTCGGACGGCTTCCTCCTTTGCCGTGAAATTTGTATTTGTTTCCGGAGTTTTTCCGGATCTTAAGTTGAACTGGAATGTATTTCGGATTCATGGTATAATCGCACAAAAGGGAGGAAAAGACGTGAAGAAAAATCAGGTAAAAGCGGATACCATACTGAAGAATTTCTGGAGAAACAATGAACGGTTTGCGGATCTGTTTAATGCAGTTTTATTTGAAGGCAGAAGAATGATCGATCCGGAAGCTCTGGCAGAGGCGGACACAGATGTTTCCTCGATTCTTAAATTTAATGGACATGCGGAGACTCTGCAGAGAATCTTCGATGTAGTAAAGAAAAGCGCGTATGGAGTGGATTTTGTCATTTTAGGGCTGGAGAATCAGCAGCGGATCAATTATGCAATGCCGCTGCGCCACATTGTCGGCGATGCCCTTGGGTATTTAAAGGAATATTCCGAGATCGCAAAACAGAATAAAGCAGATGGACACTGGGACAGTCCGGACGAGTTCCTTTCCGGTTTCCGGAAGGAAGACCGGCTGCATCCGATGGTGACGCTTTGTGTTTATTATGGAGAAGAACCCTGGGACGGACCGTTTTCCCTGACAGATATGCTGAAGATTCCGGACTGGCTGAAAGAGGCTGTCAGTGATTATAAGATGAACCTGATACAGGTGCGGGAGAGCGGGAAGTTTCATTTTCAATGTCCGGATGTGGACACGGTTTTTGAGGTGAGCAGAAACATCTTTAAAAGAGATTATGAGACAATAGAAAAAGAATACTGCAGCCGGGAGATTGATTCGGAACTGGGCCTTGTGATCGGCGCGATCACGGAATATAATGTACCCCATAAGGTGGACACGGCAGGCAAAAGGGATTGCCTGGAATGTTGATTACCGCTGGGAAAAACAAT